>JBAVIH010000067.1:0-15833 GCA_049686695.1 Bryobacteraceae bacterium
GCAGCCAGGATGCCCGAGTCGGGGGCGCGCCACCGGCCGGAAACTCCGCCAGCAGAAAGCCCGCTTGATCCTGCCTGTAGAGCGTGTTGCCTGCGACAAATCGGACCGAACCGCCCTTGATCGACAAGAGCATGCGGTCCCCGCCCCACTGTGCGCCGGGTGCCAGCCCTGCACCCGTCACCTTGCCGATTTCCACCGCCGCCAGAAACTCGATCGTTCTCCGGACGGCGTCAAGTCCCACGGCTGTTACGCTTCTCGACAAATGATCCAAGCCCTCCCGCTCGCAGACATCACCATTGTATAGGAGGATGGCAGCGGGCCAATCGCATCCACCGCAACGTGCGGACGACGGGCGATGGAGCGTGCCTTTGTGGCGCCGGCGGTCTATGCCGCCGGTTCTTTATCGCAGTTGCGAACTCGCCTATTTCTTTACCGGCGCGTTGGGGTCCACCGGTTCGCCGTATTTGATGGTGGACTTGCCCACGAAGCGCTTGTAGTCCTGGTATTTCACCACCATGCGGATGCGCTGGCTCATGTCCTTGAAGTGCAGCGTGTCATCCGCGTGGGTGTAAGTGGGAAACCAGTACTTGCCGTCGATCTGCTCGCGGTAGGTCTCGAACTTCGGGAACTGCTGGTCGGCGCTCTTCTTCTGGAGGCCCACGCCTTTGCCGTAGCTCTTGACGATCTGCAAGTCGCGGTCGTCCACCCACACCTGGCCTTCGAAGTATCGCTTGTGGGGCAGCAGCTTCTTGGGCTTCACCGAGAAGAGGTAGCAGTCGATCTCGTCGACCTTCTCCTTGCCCAGATAGTTGATGTTGTAATTCGGTACCTCGTCGGTGGTCAGAACGAACGGCTGCACCTCGCGCAGGTCCTGCACGTCTTCCGGCGATAACCCGATGTTCTTCAGAGAAATCACCGGCGCAAAAACGACGAGCTCGCTGCGCTTGCCTTCCGGAGTGAAGATGATGTCGTCCACTTCCTCCCACTTCCCGCCGGTCGGGTTGCCGCCGGGATCCAGTTCTTCCATCTTCAGGCTCTGGCGGTAGGTGTAGTTGCCGCGCGCTTCGGCGAATTCGGCTTCCTTGGCGGCGAACTTGCGGATGATCTCCTCCGCATTGACGGTGTCGTCGGCGGCCCAGATGGGCGCGCTCAGCGCGGCCAGCGCGGATGTCAGAATGAGTGCTCGCATTTTCCCTCGATATACTGCAAGACGGAATTACCCGCTCAACAGTTTCTTGGCGATGGTCAGCAACTGCATGTTGCTGGTGCCCTCGTAAATCCGGCCGATCTTGGCGTCGCGATACAGTTTCTCCACCGGGTAATCCCTGGTAACTCCGACGCCGCCATGGATTTCGATGGCCTTCGACGCCGCCCGCTCGGCCACCTCGGAGGCGTAGTACTTGGCCATCGCGGCTTCCGCCAGGAAAGGCATGCCGGCGTCGCGCAAGCGTGCCGCGTTGTACACCAGCAGCCGCGCGGCTTCGATTTCGGCGGCCATTCTGGCCAGTTCGAACCGCACTCCCTGAAACTCCGCGATCGCTTTCCCGAATTGCTTGCGCTGTTTGGCGTAGGCCGTCGCGTGTTCGAGCGCCGCGCGCGCCAGGCCAATCATCTGCCCGCCGATGGCGATGCGCCCTTCGTTCAGCGATTCGATGGCGATCCGGTATCCCTGGCCGATTTCGCCCACCACGTTCTCGCGCGGCACGCGGCAGTTATCGAGGATCAGCTCGCAGGTGGAGGATGCACGCAGGCCGAGCTTGTCTTCCTTCTTGCCCACCTGAAAGCCGGGGAAATCGCGCTCCACAAGGAACGCCGTGATTCCCTTGTAACCGGCCGCCGGGTTCGCGTTGGCGAACAGCAGAAACAGGCCGGCCTCGGCGGCATTGGTGATCCACAGTGTGCGGCCGTTGAGCAGGAAATGGCCGCCCTGGTCCTCCGCGCGCGTGGTCAGCGCGAAGGCGTCCGAGCCGGCGCCCGCTTCCGACAGCGCATAGGCCGCCACGGTGTTTTCCGCCAGCCGCGGAAGGTAGCGGGTCTTTTGCGCGGCGTCGCCCCAGCGCAGCACTGCGTTGTTGCAAATCGTGTTCTGCACGTCTGCAATCACGCCGGCCGAAGGGTCCACCGCGGAAAGCTCTTCCACCGCCAGAATGGCCTGAAAGAACGTGCCGCCCTGCCCGCCGTATTCTTCCGGGATCTCGATGCCCATCAGACCGATGTCAAAAAGCTGCCGCAGGATGTCCTTGCGGAAAATGCCGGCTTCGTCCATCTCGCGAACATACGGGTGAATTTCCTCGTGGGCGAACTTGCGCACGGTGGACTGGAAGAGTTTCTCGTCCTCGGTCAACGCGGTCAGCGGCCGCGGGGCCTCTGACTTTTCCGGCGCGGGCATCTTCCGAGCTTACTCCACCGCGGCCAGCGCGCACCACTGGCGGCCCTGCGATCCGGCCACACCGCGGTGCGTGACGAAGCCCTTGTAGGTGTTGACGCCCTCGCGTAGCGCGGCGTGCCTTTCGCAGGCGGCTTCCAACCCGTGGTTGGCCAGCTCCAGCAGGAAAGGGAAAGTGGCGTTGGTGAGAGCGAAGGTGGAAGTGTGCGGCACCGCCGCCGGCATGTTGGATACGCAATAATGCACCACGCCATCCACCACGTACACGGGCGCGCTGTGGGTGGTTGCGTGCGCCGTCTCGAGGCACCCGCCCTGATCGATGGCCACATCCACCACCACCGCCCCGCGCTTCATGCCGGCGATCATTTCGCGCTTCACCAGCTTGGGCGCCGAGGCGCCCGGAATCAGCACCGCGCCCACCACCAGGTCCGCGGTTTTCAGGTTCTCGCGGATGGTCAGGGCATTCGAAGCCAGCGTCACCACCTGCCCGTTGAAGATGTCGTCGAGATCGCGCAGCCGGTTCAGATTGCGGTCGATGATGGTGACGTGCGCTCCCAATCCGAGCGCCATCTTGGCGGCGTTGGTTCCCACCACGCCGCCGCCCAGTATCACCGCGTTGGCCGGCGCCACGCCCGGCACGCCGCCTAGCAGAATGCCGCGGCCGCCGTTCGGCTTTTCGAGATACTGCGCGCCCACCTGCACGCTCATTCGCCCGGCAACTTCGCTCATCGGCGTCAGCAGCGGCAGCGAGCCATCGGCTTCGCGTATGGTTTCATAGGCCACGCCGCTGACTCTGGATTCGAGCAGACGGTTGGTCAGCTCCGGAAGGGGCGCCAGGTGCAGATACGTGAACAGCACCAGGCCAGGCCGGAAAAATGCGTATTCAGCCGGCTGCGGCTCCTTCACCTTGGCGACCAGGTCGGCCTTGGTCCACACCTCCGCGGCGCTGTCCACAATCCGCGCGCCGGCGCGTGCGTATTCCTCGTCGGAGATGGAGCTGCCTTCGCCAGCCCGCGCCTCCACGAGCACCTCGTGCCCTGCCTCGCGCAGAGCGATGACGCCGCTCGGAACCAGCCCGACCCGCGTCTCGTGGTCCTTAATCTCCCTGGCAACCCCGACGACCATAGAACGCCCTCCGATTCATATTAACACCACAACATGGTGGGGCATGCTTCAACTCGAAATCCCCGTCGCAACGAGGATTCGGGTATCCCACAGGGACACCAACACGAGCAATGGTGGGCCCGCGGCGACTCGAACGCCGGACCTCTACCGTGTCAAGGTAGCGCTCTAACCAACTGAGCTACGGGCCCAAAGAAATGAGGGTTGAAATAGAGAGTATATCATGTAGCTGAATCGCGCCCATTCGGGACGTCCACAAAAGAGGGATGAAGACGGATCAGTCCGTCTTAGATAACGCTATCCCACCGAGGCTAAAAGGACTCATAAGTCTTATTACGTTCATATCCGATGTTATGAAGGTTCTATATCGGAGCTTAGTCTTGTATGTACCCCCCCGTACGGCTAGTGTATGGATGTACCCTCTCTCGCGTCGAGATGGGTTTCCAATTTGCCGGCTCGATCGAATATCGCTGGTCGAGCCGGTTATTTTCCCGCCCCGTAGCGCTCCTATTTCTTACAGATCGCAGTCAGAAACCGGCCGTCGGGTGATACGTGTACCCGCACCAGATCCAGGCCGCCATGTTCGGAGAGCAGCCAGCGAAAAGCTTCCGGACTATAGGCGTACTGGAAATTAAGTCCTATGCGTTCCCCTCGTTGGAGGGAGACGTTCTGGCTCACCACGGTGGCGGAGAGATCGGTTTCGGCGCGGAAATAACGCGTGATGAGGTGCAGGCCTTCGTGCCGCTCGTCGTGTTTCTGGTTGAATCGGAGCTCGCCGTTGGACTGCTGGATGCCCACGCTTTCGAGCACAGCCCAGAGGAAGTTGCGCACGGCGGGGCGCGTGTTCCGCTCCATGGTTTGCTCCGCGTGGTGGATTTCGCCGTCGATGATCAACCGGTCTCCCGGCTTCATGCACTGCGCCAGATAGCGGATCTCGGCCAGCGGATCGAGCGAGCTGATGGTGTTGCCTGAGAGCACGAACAGCCGCGGCGGATCGGCGGCGTCGGCGGCGTACACCAGGTGCACCGGGCTGGAGATATCGGCCTTGATGCAAGTGGTTTCGATGTCGTTGTCCTCGGCCTTGGCCGAGGCCAGTTCCAGCAGGCCCTGGCTCGAGTCCACCGGGAAGTACAGGCACTCGCAGCCGGCATCCTTCAACGCCCCCAGCAGCAGGGCGTCGCGCGCGCCATCGCCGGCGCCGAAGCTGATGACGGGCACCCGCCCGTGGTAGTGCGAGGCGAGTTCGAAGGCGCCCGATCCCAGTTCCTTCCAGGTCGCCGTCAGGCCGCCGTAAAGTTCCGGGTCGGCCGCCAGTGCGGTCCAATCCGCGGCCGAGCGCGGGAACCAGTAGAAGAATTTCTCGGGCAGATCGCGCGCTTCGAAAGCGTCGGTGAACTCCTGCGCGAGGTCGGCTTCGGTGAGAACCACTTCGACTTTCATTTAGAACCCCATGATCTGCATCCCCGAATCGACGAACAGCACGTTGCCGGTCACGCCGCGCGCCAGACCGCTGGCCAGGAACACGGCGGCGTCAGCAACTTCCGCCGGATCGGTATTGCGCCGCAGCGGGGTACGCCCGCCGGCCTCCAGAATTCCCGAGAATCCCTTGATGCCACGCGCCGACGCCGTTTTCACCGGCCCCGCCGAAATAGCGTTCACGCGAATGTTGCGCTCGCCCAATTCGCTCGCCAGATATCGCATCGCCGCTTCCAGTGAAGCTTTGGCCACGCCCATTACATTGTAGTTCGGCACGACGCGCTGCGAACCGAGGTAAGTGAGGGTGGAGATGGAACCGCCCTCGGTCATCGCCGGCATCACCGCCCGCGCCAGCGCCACCAGCGAAAACGCGCTCACGTCCTGCGCCAGCAGGAAGCCCGCACGGCTGGTCTCGAGGAATGGGCGTTTCAGGTCCTCGGGATTGGCGAAGGCCAGGCTGTGCACCACCGCGTGGAGCGGCCGTTTCAACGCGGCGAGCGCTTCCGTCAGCGCCGCCAACTCCTCGTCCTTGGTGACGTCGCACGGCTGAATCAGGGCTACGTTGAGATCCGGCGCCAACTCGTCGATCGAGACCTTTTGCCGCTCGCCGAGATAGGTCAGCACGAGCGTCGCCCCTTCGCGCGCAAATGCCTGCGCGATCGCATAAGCCAGGCTCCATCTGTTGGCGATTCCGGTGACGAGGGCAAGCTTGCCCTCCAGCAATCTGGACATGAACTTCAAAGTATAACGGAGACCGGCCCCTCGCGGCAGGTTGTATAGACGATCGGTTCTTGTCGTCAACGTGTCGCGCTTTGGCGGACGATGACAGACCTCGAAAGGCGATGGTCTGTCCCATCCCGTTTCGCTTGTCGGGCGACGGTGCTTCGCGTTAGCATAGCGGGGTACAAGAGGGCTTCCATGGCATACAAGTTCGGCAGACGGCATTTCTTTTTCGGCTCGCTTCTGGCGGGTGTGGTCCCGCAGGGAGGGTTCGGCAGCACAGCCTCGCTTCGCAGGTTGGGCTACAAATCGCCTAATGAGAAGCTGAACATCGCTTCCATCGGCGCCGGCGGCAAGGCCAATAACGATATCGACGGTTGCAGCCAGGAGAATATCGTGGCGCTCTGCGATGTGGATGACCGGCAGGCCGCACTGAAGTTCAAGGAGTACGACAAGGTTCCCAAGTACAAGGACTTCCGCAGAATGCTCGATCGGGAGAAGGGCATCGACGCGGTGATCGTCAGCATCCCCGATTTCATGCACGCCACGGCTGCCGCGTGGGCCATCGAGCGCGGCAAGCACGTCTACGTGCAGAAGCCCCTCACACGCACCGTCTGGGAAGCGCGCCTGCTGCTCGATATGGCCAACAAGTACCAGGTCGCCACGCAAATGGGCAACCAGGGCTATTCGAACGAGGGCACCCGGCAATGTGCCGAGATGATCTGGTCCGGGGAAATCGGCGGCGTCACCGAGGTTCATGCCTGGACCAACCGGCCGATCTGGCCGCAGGGCCTCACTGCGGTTCCGCCGCCCGACCCGGTGCCTGCCACGCTCGATTGGGACCTCTGGTTGGGCATCGCCGATTCCCGCCCGTTCACGCTCGGCGGCAAGGGATATCCCAACCGATATGGCGGCTACTTTTATCAGCCCTTCGATTGGCGCGGCTTTTACGATTTCGGCTGCGGCGCGCTGGGCGACATGGCGTGCCATATTCTGGGCGCTCCCAACCTGGCGCTCAGGCTGGGGATTCCATCCTCGGTCGAGTGCATCAAGAAGGTTGGCGTCAGCGATTTCATGTTTCCCACGCAGTCGGTCATCCGCTACGATTTTCCGGCGCGCGGCAACATGCCGCCGGTGAAACTGTTCTGGCATGACGGCTGCAGCGAGACGCCGGAGATCCCCGGCGTGCCCAAGGGCGAACTGTTGGGCGATCTGCCTTATCGGCCGAGCCATCGTCCGCCGACGCCGCCGCGGCTGCGGGTCGAATCCACCGGTTCGGTCTTCAACTGGGAGAAATTCGAGGCGGTGCGCAACGACCCCGAGGCGATCATGGAAACGCCCAACGGTAGCCTTTTCCTCGGCGACAAGGGCATCATCACCACCGGCACCTACGCCGAAGATACCCGGCTTGTCCCGATCGAGAAGATGCGCGACTATAAGTTCCCGCCCGAGTTGCTGACCCGCTCGCCGGGCCACTACCACGATTGGATCCGCGCCTGCAAAGGCGGTGAACCGGCCTGCTCCAACTTCAATGTGGCCGCGCCGTTCGTCGAGTGGATGCTGCTGGGAGTGATCGCGCTGCGGGTGGAAGGTAAAATCGAGTACGATCCGGTGAAAATGCGCATCACCAACAACCCGCAGGCCAATCAGTACCTCCGCCCGGCCTTCCGCAAGGGCTGGGCCCTGGGCCACAAGGGCCAGGCGGTCTAAGACTTCGGACAACAATAACTCCGGTTGTTGACAGGCTTTGCTAGACTGATAGGGGACGACCTCACTGGACGCCCGACCCTCCGCAAGGGCCAGGCGGCTTAAGCCTCCGGGCAACAATAACTTGGGCTATTGACGAGCTTGCTAAACTGAATAAGGGATGACCTCACCGGAAGAGCGCCGGCGTTCGCTCCGGCAGATCCTGGGCGAGCGTATTCTCGTGATCGACGGGGCCATGGGGACCATGATCCATCAGGTCCCGCTGTCGGTCAAGTCCGATTACGAGGGGCACGAAAACTGTCCGGAGATCCTTGTCGAAACGCGCCCGGACGTCATCGGGAACATTCATCGCTATTACTTCGATGCGGGCGCGGATGCGGTCGAAACCAATACCTTCGGCGGCACCGGCATTGCGCTGGCCGATAACCACCTGCAGTATAGGGTGCATGAGCTGAACTTCCGCGCGGCCAGGATTGCGCGTGAAATCGCCGACGAGTTTTCGGTCGATAAGCCGCGTTTTGTCGCCGGCTCCATGGGGCCGACCAACAAAGACATCAACATCACCGGCTCGGTTACCTTTCCCGTCTTGCAAGCCGCCTACTACAAGCAGGCCAAGGCGCTGGTGGAAGGCGGCGCGGATTTTCTGCTGGTGGAAACGGCGTTCGATACGGGCAGCCTCAAAGCCGCGCTGCTGGCGATCGCGCAACTGCGCCGCGACCTCGACATGGATATTCCGGCCATCGCGTCCGCCACCATCGAACGAACCGGAACCATGCTGGGCGGCCAGGCCATCGACGCCTTCTACGCATCCATCGAGAATCAGGATCTGCTGGCGGTGGGGATGAACTGCGCCACCGGGCCGGATTTGATGACCGATCATATCCGCACCCTGGCCGCCATGAGCCGCTTTCCGGTTTCCTGTTATCCCAACGCGGGTCTGCCGGACGCGGAAGGGAAGTTCCCCGAGACGCCGCAATCGCTCGCGGCGCAACTCGAGAAGTTCGTCGACCTGGGATGGGTGAACATCCTGGGAGGCTGTTGCGGCACCACGCCGGATCACATCCGCGCCCTTGTGCAGATGACCGAGGGCAAACGGCCGCGTCGTCTGCCAGCGGCGTCGCACCGCGCCTATTATTCCGGCATCGAACTGGTGGAAGCCGAGGAAAGCACCCGGCCCCTGATCGTGGGCGAGCGGACCAACGTCATCGGCTCGCGCCTTTTCAAGTCCCTGGTGGCGGAAGAGAAGTGGGATGAGGCCACCGAAATCGCCCGCCGGCAGGTGAAGAACGGCGCGCAAATCGTCGATGTGTGCCTGCAGAGCGCCGATCGGGAAGAATTCTCGGACATCCCGCCGTTCTACGAGAAGCTGGTCCAGAAGATCAAAGTCCCCATCATGATCGACACCACCGACCCGGAAGCGGTGGAACTGGCGCTCTCCTATTGCCAGGGCAAGAGCATCATCAATTCGATCAACCTGGAAGACGGCGAAGAGAAATTCAAACGGGTCTGCCCGATCGCCCGCCGCTACGGAGCGGCTCTGGTGGTGGGCGCCATCGACGAAGACAAAGAGCAGGCGCAAGCCTTCACCCGCGAGCGCAAAGTGGCCGTGGCGGAGCGCTCCTACAAGCTGCTCACCAAGAAGTACGGCGTGCCTCCCGAGGACATCGTCTTCGATCCGCTGGTGTTCCCCTGCGCCACCGGCGATGTCAATTACATCGGCGGCGCCGTCGAGACCATCGAGGGCATACGGCTGGTAAAGGAGCGTCTGCCATACTCCAAGACCGTTCTCGGCATCTCCAACGTTTCGTTTGGCCTCCCTCCGGAGGCGCGCGAGGTGGTGAATTCGGTCTTCCTCTACTACTGCACCAAGGCCGGCCTGGACCTGGCGATCGTCAACGCGGAGAAACTGGAGCGCTTTGCATCGATCCCGGAAGAGGAACGCCGGCTGGCCGAGAACCTGCTGTTCAACGCGCCGGCGGCGGATGCCGAAGACGAATTGCTGCGCGCGGTGCCGGAGGATTGGCGCGAGCAAACCGCGGAGCAAAGAACGGCGCTCAACCAGTTTCACATCGCGGCCATTGCCGAGCACTTCCGCCAGACCGGGAAACGCGTGAAGCAGCAGGTCGATCTGCCGCTCGACCAGCGCCTGGCGAACTATATCATCGAAGGCAGCAAAGATGGCCTGATTGCCGATCTGGACCTCAAGCGCGCCGAGGGAGCCGATCCGCTCGACATCATCAACGGGCCGCTGATGGCGGGCATGACCGAAGTCGGCCGCCTGTTCAACAACAATGAGCTGATCGTGGCCGAGGTGCTGCAATCCGCCGAGGCCATGAAGGCCGCCGTCAGCCACCTGGAGCAGTTCATGCACGGCGCCCAGTCGCAATCGCGCGGCAAGATCGTCCTGGCTACGGTGAAGGGCGACGTCCACGACATCGGCAAGAACCTGGTCGAGATCATCCTCTCCAATAACGGCTATCAGGTGATCAACCTGGGCATCAAGGTTCCTCCCGACCAGTTGATTCAGGCCTGTCACGAGCACCATCCCGATGCGATCGGCCTTTCCGGCCTGCTGGTGAAGAGCACGCAGCAGATGGTGATCACCGCCGGCGATCTCGAAGCCGCCGGCATCACCGTCCCGCTGCTGGTGGGCGGCGCCGCGCTTTCGGACAAATTCACCCGCACGCGGATTCAGCCGGCCTACTCGAACGGCGTGTGCTATGCCAAGGACGCCATGACCGGGCTCAGCCTGATGAACCGGCTGATGGACCCGAACACGCGCGCCGAGGTGCTGGCCGCGCATCGCGGCGTGGTGGCGCCCGCCGCCGCTCCCGTCGCAGAGGAAGCCCCGCCGGCCACCGACCAGCGTAGCGCCAAGGTGCGGACGGATATCTCGATTCCGCCAGCGCCGTACCTCGATCGCAGGATTCGCGACGTCCCGCACCTGACCGAAGTGTGGAGCTACATCAACCCGCACATGCTCTATGGCCGTCACCTCGGCTACAAGGGCAATTTCGACCAGGCCCTGCTGGAGCGCGAGCCCAGGGCCCTCGAACTATTCCATCAGGTGGAAGGGCTCAAGCAGGAAGTGGCGCGCTTCATGAAAGTGAAGGCGGTCTGGCAGTTCTTCGAGGCCGAGCGCGACGGTAACTCGATCCACCTCTTTGCTCCGGGCGCCGAGACGCCGCTCCACACGTTTCACTTCGGCCGGCAGCGGCGGACCGACGGCCTCTGTCTCAGCGACTATATCCTCGAGGCCGACGAAGGGCGCCGCGATCACCTGGCGATGTTCGTCGTGACGGCTGGAGAAAACGTCCGCGAGCGCTCCGAAGAGTGGAAGCAGGCCGGCATGTTCCTCAAAGCTCACGCCGTCCAGGCGCTGGCCATCGAAACCGCCGAGGGCGCCGCCGAGTGGCTGCACCGCCGCATCCGCGAGGATTGGGGCTTCCCCGATCCGCCTACCATGACCATGCACGATCGCTTTACCTCCAAGTACCACGGCAAGCGGTACAGCTTCGGCTACCCGGCGTGCCCCAATCTCGACGACCAGCAGGGCCTCTGGGACCTCCTGCAACCGCCGGACATTGGCGTGTACCTCACCGAGGGTATGATGATGGAGCCCGAAGCGAGCGTGAGCGCGCTGGTCTTCCACCACCCCGATTGCGCCTACTTTACCGCCGACGAAGCCACCGCCGCCGCCGGGCAGTAAGGCGGAGCGGCGGGCCGCCGGAGAATCTTACGACCCTGTTATGCCTGCAGCCAAGGCCCGTGTGTGACTCCGTTTCACACGCTGCTTACCGTAAGTCATTTGGACTAACTGACGGTTCCGTGGCACGCCAAGTGCCGTAATCGGCGCCGTGCCCACCCGATCGATCTTGCTCATCGCAGCGCTTATCTTCTCACGCACAGCTTTCCCGCAGAGCCTTTCCATCGGTCTTATCGGCGGGGCCGCAGTTACCGACGGATTCCGTACCCAGACCATACCCGTCGAATTCCCCAACGGCGGCTTCGTCGGCATCCGCTATTTCTCCGCCTCCAAGGACTATATCGCCGGCGCATCCATCGAGTTCCGCGTCACTCGCCATTGGTCGCTTGAAGCCGATGGCTTGTTCCGCGAGTTGCATCTCACCTGGGCCGCCATCGAACCGAATGGCAGCCTCAACAGTATCTCGCCATCCCCTGTGGTTACTTGGGAGTTTCCGTTGCTCGCTAAGTACCGGTTCCGTCTCGCGAAGCTCAGCCCGTTTGTGGAGGCCGGCCGCTCGTATCGTACCGCCGGCAACCTGAACGGCACTTATCCATCGAGCTCCGGTGTGACAGCCGGCATCGGCGTCGAAAAGAACCTGCGCAGCCTCAAGCTCGCTCCCGTCGTGCGCTACACGTACTGGGCCTCGGACCAGGTCCCGCCGGGCGCCGACACCACCATCACCAACCATAACCAGGTCGAGCTGATGGTCGGTTTCAGCCGGGCCGATGAATCCACAGTGCTGCCCCGGCTTCCCGCCGTTTCCCTCGGCGCCCTGGTGGGTACAAACCTGACGGGCGCGTACTCCGCGGCAGCCATCAGCTATACCAACACCAGAAGCGTGATCGCCGGAGCTTCGCTGGAACTCCACCTGTCGCACGCGCTTTCCGTGGAAGCGGATGCTATCGCCCGGCCGATCAGCGCCTCCGGTGTGGCCCTCTATGCCGGCGCAGTCGTCGCCACCTTCGACGCAACCGTCCACACCTGGGAGTTCCCGGTGCTGGCGAAGTACCGGCTTCCGCTGCGCCTTGGCGCCTTCCAGCCATTCCTCGAAGCCGGCCCGAACTTCCGCCTGACGGGCTCGCTCAGCTTCGCCTCCCATTACGGCGTCAACGGCGGCGCCGGCATCGAGGCCCGCTGGCGCCGCCTCCGCGCCGCTCCCATGGTCCGCTACACCCGTTGGGGCAACTACCGTTTCCAGGACCCCAGTGATCCTTCGATCAACCAGCTCGACCTGCTCTCCAGCATCTCTTTCTGAGGCCGCCTCAAGCGGCTCTTCAGAACAACAGCTTGGCGCCGATCTGGATCACTCGCGCCTCGCGGAACGAGCTGATCTCGGCGAATGACGCGCTGGTGATGTTGGTGCTGGCGAAGCCGTTCGGGTTCACCAGGTTCAGCGCGTTGTAGGCTTCGCCGCGAAGCTGCAGCTTCACGGCCTCGCGCTTGGCAAAGCCGAAGTTCTTGATCAACGCAACATCCAGATTCGAGAAGCCCGGACCACGCACTACGCCACGGCCCGCATTCCCCGGCCGCACCGTGCCTTGCGGCACCGCCGCGAAGCAAGCTTTGCTGAACCAGGTCGGCTGCCCCGCGCCGGTGAATCCGGTATACTGCTGCGGCGCGTTCACGTTCGGACTGGCGCAAACCATGTCCGGACGCGAACTGGCCGCGCTCGAACCCAGCAGGCCCAGACCGGCAGGGTCCGCATTGGAAGTCGTGACAGTAAACGGCGAGCCGGTATAGAAACTGCCTATCCCGGACAGTTCCCATCCGCCTAAGGCGTACCCGAGGGCGCCATGGTCGCCCTTGAAGAACGGGAGCGTGTAGACGTAATTCAAGGTCAATACCTGCGTGCGGTCCAGCGTGGCCGGGCCATATTCGCCTTCATGCCAGTTGTAGCTGTCCTGGGGCGCGTTGGAACGGTCCGAAACGTTGTCGGTCAGGTTCTTCGACCAGGTATATGCCGCCGCCAGCACCCCAGCGCCGCCGAAATCCTTGTGCGCCATCACCTGGAGCGCATTGTAGTTCGAATCGAAAGCCGTTTCGATGGTGTTGATGGCGTTGAAGCCAAGATACGGCCGCACGGCGTTGATGCGCGGATCGTCGGTCGAGGTAAAAACCGTATTGCCGTTGGCGGCATGCAGGCCCGCCGCGAGCGCGACCCCAGGGGCGACTTGATTGATATCCACGATCCCCTGCAGATGGGTTCCCTTCGTGCCGACGTAGCCGGCATCGAGCACGATGCCCTTCGGTAGCTCGCGCTGAATGTCCAGGGTCCATTGCTGGACGTACGGCACCAACGCCGGAATCTGGGTCGCGTGCAGCACCAGCGGAGCCGCCGATATGTTCACCGTCCCGCCCGCGACGTTTGAGAACGGGGCATTCGAGATGCTCACCGACTGCACGTAAGGCGGATTGGCAAACGTGTTCTGCTCGTAGGTGCCGAACAGGCCGGAATCGTAATAGATGCCGTAACCGGCGCGGATGGACGTCTTGCCGCCGCCGAACGGATCCCACGCCACGCCCAGCCGGGGCGCGAAATTCTTGTGCACGTCGTTACCTACCTTGGAACCGAATGGCGACCCTTTCCCTCCGACGATAATTCCGTTGGTGGATGGATTGTTTCCAGTCCCGAGCACCAGGTTGCCGTTCGCCGTGTTGATTTGCGGAGCGTTGGCCGCGCTGTAGAGAGCCGGATCGAAATTGTCCAGTAATTGATTCGAATCGGTCGGCTGCGCGAAGTATGACCAGCGCACGCCCATATACAGCGTCAGGCGCGGGCTGACGCGGAATTCGTCCTGGGCCCACGCCTCGTCCTGCCAAGTCCAGATGTTCGGCGTGATGTCGGTCGACGGCATCGTAAAGCTGGCCACGTTGCCCAGCAGGAAATTCGCCCAGGACTGCATGAAGCTGTTGGTCCCGCTGGGAGCGCCCGTGTTGGTGAAGCCGAAGGAGCCTTCCTGGTTGGCGGCGTTTTCCGTCTTGTTATACCGGTTGACCGAAACGCCGAACTTGAAAATGTGCGCGCCCTTGATCCAGGTCAGGCTGTCGAACCCGTTGTAGTTGCGATTGTGCTCGTTGTACGGCCCGTATCCCAACACCGACGATCCGCCCGTAAACGAAAGTTCCGGAATCACGCCCTGCGAGTTTGTGAACGGTTCCGGCACGTTGATATCCGGGTTATCGGTCTTGTTCGACAATCCCACCGGGACGGACTTGATGGCGCTGTGCGCGAAGTCGAATGCGATATCGTTCATCAGCGAGGGCCGCAGGCTGGCCACCGCGTGGACCACAAAGCTCTGCCCCGGCGAATTGGTGTTGGTCGTGGCCAGATTGGGAATCGTCGAGCCGGTGAACAGCCCGCCCGGTTCGGTGGTGGGGATGCTGTCGTTTTCGAAACGTCCCCAGAGCTGGACTTTCTCGCCGAAACTGTGGTCGACTCGCGCAATCTCCTGGCGGCTGTCGTACAGGTTCCGCTGCGGGAAAAAGCCCGCCGTGGTGGCCGCCAGAGTGTTGGTGGACTGCAGCGCCAGCTTGCCGAAAACGTCCTTGATGTATTCAGCGGCAATCGGGTTGATCTGGGTGACCGGAATCTGGGTCACCGGCGTCGACCCGCTCGGGCAGCCAGTGAGAGTAGTGATGCAGACCGGCTGGGGAAAACTGCCCTGCAGCATCGCCGCGGTTGGCAGCGTCGGATTGAAAGTGGTGTAGGTGATGATGCGGCGCGCCTCTTCAGAGAAGAAGAAGAACGTCCGGTTCTTGTCTTTGTTGAAATGGCCGGGAACATACACCGGGCCCCCGATGGTGCCCCCGAAATCGTTCCATCGCAGCGACGGAACCTGCGCCACGCCGTTGACCACGTTCACCCGGGTGGCGTTGTTGGCCCAATTGTTGGCGGCAAACGCGTTATTGCGGTCGAACTCATACAGATCGCCGTGGAACGCGCTGGTTCCGCTCTTGGTCACCACAGCGACTTGGCCTCCGCCCGCGCGGCCCGTATCGGCCGTGTACAACCCGCGTTCCACTTTGAACTCCGCGATGGCATCTACGCTGGGAAACGTCATCAGCGTCAGATTGCTGCCCCGGTCCACGTTATCGGTCCCATCCACCGTCCAGTTGTTGGCCGAGTTGCGATTTCCGTTCACGGAGAAGGGAATTGTCGCCGCGGTGCCCGACGGCGCCGAGTTGCCGATGTAGAGCTCGTCCGTGGTGCTGGCCGTGACGCCTGGCATCAGCGACACCAGTTGCTCGTAATTGCGCGTGCGCAGCGACAACTCGCGCACCTGCGTGCCCGTGATAGTGGTCGAAGTGGCCGGCGTCGCCAGTTCCACCTGAGCCGTGTCGGCTTTTACTTCCACCGCCTCGGTAAGGCTTCCCACCTCGAGCGGCAGGTTGATCTTCAGATCGTCGTTAACGTTCAGAACGACGCCTGTGCGGTTGATAACATTGAATCCCTTCGCCTCTACCCGGATCGCATACGTTCCCACCGGAATCAGCGGCGCCGAGTAGTTCCCGCTCGAATCCGTCGTGATGGTACGGACCACCTGGTGGCCAGCAGTCTCGTAACGCCATTTCCACAGAAGACGTCAGGGCGCTGAGAAAGCAAGGCGGAGTCTCTCAGCCAGATAGGCTCCTGAATCCCGCCTATTTTCGCGTTCGCAAAAAGTCTTGACTTGT
>JBAVIH010000068.1:0-10153 GCA_049686695.1 Bryobacteraceae bacterium
GGGCGGTGCAGCGGCGGCGCGGCCCGAATCCGCCTCGGAACCTAGCGTCGCCGAACGGGAGCTCATGACGCGCCTGGCGATCGACCGCCTGGGCGCAGATGCGGGAGAGCCCATCGACGTGAATGTGGAACCGGACGGCCGCATTGTGGTTACGCCTTACCGGTTGGGAGAGGCGCGGGAGAGCCAGCTTCGGGCCGGTTTGCAGGGCATCGAGCGCGTCACCGTGCGGTCCCCGGAGGCATCGGAACGACAGGCGGAGTCTCCCGCGTCTTTGGCTGGCGCGGACCCGGCCATCGACGCGAGTAATGCGATCGCCTCGCGGGCGCATCTGTTAGACCAGCTCGCCGAGCGCTTCCCTCCGGAGACCGAAGCCGGGTTAAGTCCGGCATCGCGAAAGGATCTGCGCGAGATGCGTGTGCGCCACGCGCGTGCGCTGGAAGGCGACCTCGACGCGCTGGCCCGAGTGCTGGCGCAAACCCTGCCTCTGCCGTCATCGGTGTCCGGGCCTCCCGAAGGCGATCCGGTTCCGCAAGCGCTGCTGGAATCGGCGGTCACGGTGAATCGGATGGTCGCCGGCCTCTACGCCGAAAAAGCGGCCGATGGGTCCGCATGGCGGCACCTGGGCGAAGAACTCGCGCGCTTGCGGTTTCTGGCGCACCGGTATTCGCAGGAGGTGCAGCGTTGAGAATCGTCCTGGCCGCGATTTTCGCGTGCACCTGGTTGCCGTGGCTTCCGGCCGCGGAACTGGGCCGCCTGGAAGGCGCCGTTCGCGACGCATCTCAGGCAGTGGTTCCCGGTGCGCTGGTCTCCTCGATTCAGGAAGAGACCGGGTTTCAGTTTGTCGCCGCGTCCGACTGCAACGGAGAATTCCACCTCGCCGTGCCGGCGGGTCACTACAACATCGTTGCCCGCCGGGTGGGGTTTCGCACGGTGTCCCGCCTGAGCGTGGTGGTGACTGCCGGCGCCATACGGAAGGTCGATTTCGAGTTGCAGCCGGGTTCCGTTTTCGAGACCATCACGGTCTCCGGTCTGGTGACGCCGCCGGTCGAGACGGGATCCCGTGGCGAAATCGTGGTGCGGCCGGCCGATCTCGAAGGATTGCCGGATATCGACCGCACGGTCACGGGGCTTCTGCGCGAAGCGCCGGGTCTGCTCTTCACTCCCGCCAACGGGGGCGAACCCGGCCAGGCGTCCAGCCTGGGCGCGCGGCCGGACTCGAACAGCTACCTGGTGGACGGGCTGAGCGCAAACAATGCGGTCGCCGGCGGCGGGTGGCCGAGCTTCCTGCCCGTGGCCTCGCTGCCAGCCATGTCCGCCCTGGGAACCACCCACGATCTTGCCGTCCTCGACGCCATCCAGGAAGTCAGCATCGATCCCCAAGGTCTCGGCGCGGGGACAAACCAGGCTGCCGGCGCCATCATTGTGATCCGCACGAAGTCCGGAACGGACCAGCTTCATGGTTCGGCCTTTGGCACATTGCGGCCTGGCGCGCTCGATGCCAACGACTGGTTTGCCAACCGCAACGGCATGGGCGGCGGCATCAACCTCCTGACTGACGCCGGTGCTTCGGTTGGCGGCCCTTTGGCGCGCGGCCGGACTTACTTCTTCGCCGCGGCGGAGTTTCTGCACCTGCGGCAGGACTACTCGTGGATTACCACGGTGCCGTCGGCTTTGGAGCGACTGCTGGCTCCGGCGCCCTTACAGCCTTTCTTGGATCAGTTTCCGGTGCCCAATGGCCCGGTGCTGGACTTCGGAGTCGCCGAACTGCGAGGCAGCAAGTCCTATCCGGCCGGCCTCGAGGCCGGTTCGGTCCGGCTCGATCACCGCCTGCGTGCCCGCACCGCGGCCTTCCTGCGCGCCGCCGTCACTCCCTCGTGGAACGAACTCGGCTACACACAGGTGAATCTTTCCCGGTACCGCAACACCTTGGCCGCTCTCGGCGTGACTCACGCCGGGTCGCGCTGGACCCACGATTCGCGCATCGGGTTCAGCCGTGCCGAGGCGGAATCCAGGCTGCTCGCCAACGCGGCCACCGCCGATTTCTATTCGGCGTTTCCCAGCATGGCGGCGGATTTCCTCAGCCTCAGCGTCGGCGGCGCCGGTTCCATCTCACTCGGCCAGAGCGGCAGCAACCGGCAGGACTCGATTGAGATTTCCCACACCGCCGCGCTGCGGACCGGTCATCGCGAATTCGAGGTGGGAGCGGACTACCAGCAGTTGGACCCGTTGCGGAATGGACCGGTTGCGGGCTATACCATCGCGTTCAGCACGTACGACGATCCCACATACGGGCCCGCGGCGCCGATATGGATCACCCAGTCGGTGGTGCCCCTGAACGCGCTCCGCCTCCACCAGGTGTCGGCCTTCCTGCGCGAGAAGTGGAACGTCTCATCGCGCCTCACCGCCACGCTGGGGGTTCGCGCGGGCTGGCTCCAGGCTCCGCCGGTTCCTGTGGCATCCTATCTTTATTCGGTCACCGGGGCGGATTCGTCGGTCCAGGTCGCTCCGCTCGCCGCCGGGACGCCGCTCTGGCATCCAGCCATAACACCGGACCCGAGCGCCTCGCTGGCGTGGCGTCCCGGCCTGGGCGGCGATACGGTACTCCGGGTTTCCTGGAGCGAGGCCCACGACAACGGATCGCAAATCGCCGCCATCCTGCTCAACCCGGTGCCCGAGTTCGCCTTACGCACGGCCGAGAACGCCTCGGCTTACCTTTCCGCACCGGCTTCCGTTTCGCTGGGCTACGGTTTCTCCTCGGATCTGCGGCTGCCGGTCGCCAACCGCTGGTCGGCTTCCGTGGAGCGCGGGTGGCCCCGTCACGGCGTCCTCCAGGTTGCCTATTCTGGCATGTCCTCCGCCAATCTGCTGCGCATAGAGACCGCGCTCAGTCCGTCTCCGGCGTTTCCCCAACTCGCGCAGCTTCTGTCCGCCACCAGCCACGGCTCCGCCGCTTATCATGGCCTGAATGCCGTGTACCGCCGCCCGCTCGCCGGCGGGTTGCAGGGGCAGCTCGCATACTCCTGGTCGCATTCGATCGACACCGGATCGTCGGATTCGTCGCTGTTCCTGGTGGGGCCGGGTGTCGGTGCGCCCAATGACCGCGGCGACTCTGGTTTCGACGCACGCCAGACGATGACCGCCGCGATTTTGTACACCACCCCCGCGCTGGGGCCATTCCGCCGGCTGGCGCGGGGCTGGGCCATCGGCACGTTCTTCTATTCGCGGACCGCTTTTCCGGTGGACGTGCTTGCCTCGGAATCTCTCGAGGGCTTCGCAGTGGCCAACCTGCGGCCCAATTTGGTGCCCGGTCTCCCTCTGTGGATCTCCCGACCGGACGTTGCCGGCGGACGGCAGTTGAATCCGGCGGCGTTCGCGCCGGCTTCGGCCATCCCCGGCACGCTCGGCAGAGACACCGTGCGCGGGTTCGGCATGTGGCAGGCCGACTGCTCCGCCGGCCGCTCGTTCGCATTGCATGAAAAGCTGCGCCTCGCGTTCCGCGCGGAGGCTTACAACGTGTTCAACCATCCCCAGTTCGCGGACCCGATGCCGTATCTGAGTAACCCCATGTTCGGGCAATCGGGATCTTCCTTGAACCTGATGATGGGAAGCGGCAGCCCGATCAGCGGGCAATCCCCCGCATTTCAGATGGGCGGGCCGAGATCTTTGCAACTGTCCCTGCGCCTGGGCTTTTAGAGACAGACGCTAACCGCTAATTATGAGGTGATCATTATGACCGTCAGAACGAACATCATACGACTGCTGATCTCAGGCCTGGCAATCGCCGGGACTGCTGTCGGCCAACCAACCTTTATGCTGACGCAGCTTCCGAGTGCGCTGCATCCGAATGACCCCATCATCTGGGTGGGAGCTAATGGAGACATGCTGGGCGACACCACCGATCCGACGACCGGCATCACTCAGTGCGCCCAATATAAGAACGGGAAATGGACCGTGTTTTCGACCCCGGGTTACTCCTGCTTCATATACGGAGCCAACAAGAGCGGGCAGTTCGTCGGCGTCCTTCAGGGGCCGTCGGGCGTGACCGGCTTTCCGTATTACCCTTTCGTGAACCTGGACGGCACCTTCACTCCCCTCCAGCCCGCGGGACCGGGGTCCGCGGCCAACTCGAACACGGGATGGGCAGGCGCCATCAACGATAGCGGCGTCGTGACGGGCAACCTGCTGGTGCTCGGCCTCACTGGAGGACTCCAAAGCGGAGCCTGGATCTACTCGGGAGGACAGTACCGGATGCTGACTTCCGCCGGAACCTCGAACACTGGCGTATACGGTTTGAACAACAAGGGAGTGGCCGTAGGCTTCGCCACTTTCGGCTCGGCCATCGAGGCGGATCCGGCCGTTTTCAACCCGGATGGCACCATCCAGGACCTGGGCGACTTAGGCGGGAAGGGCGCTTTCGCGGGCGGCGTCGCCTATGGCATCAACTCGAGCGGCCAGATTGCCGGCACTGCCAATACCGCGGCTACGTATCCGGTCCCAACCGGCGGGACGGATGCGGTTTCCGGGGCCTTCATCTACTCCGGATCGAGCATGCAGCAGATCGTCATCCCCGGCGCGAACTTTTCGGGCGTGGGAAGTTATATCGACGACGACGGGGACGTCCTCGGCAGTTATCAGAACGAGTACCCCGCCAGCTTTTTCTTGCCGCCGGACGGCTTCTTCTATTACCATGCCGGCGTCATGTACCGGCTGGATGGCACGCTCATCCCGAACCTGCCCGTCGGAGCGACGGTCGCGACCGCCAACTTCGTGGGAACCGGCCAGATTCTGCTCGCGTTGACGCTGTCCAGTCAGACCACCGAGTGGTTCCTGCTGGCTCCGGTGGCCAATAGCGGCGCGCCGCCGGTCATCACCGCGGTAGTCAACGGCGCCAGCTTCCAGTCACCGATTTCGGGCGGGAGCTGGATCACCATCGAGGGTGGCAACCTGTCCACCATCACCCGTCTCTGGAATGTTTCCGATTTTGTCGGCGATAACCTGCCGACGCAACTCGACGGCGTTTCGGTGACCCTCGACGGCCTCGCGGCCTACCCGTACTACATCAGCCCGACTCAACTCAACGTGCTCGCTCCGGATGGTCTCACTGCCGGCCCGGTGCAGGTGCAGGTGATGAATCCGCAAGGAACCAGCAACGTCTTCACCGTGAATGCGAGCGCCGAGAACCCGGCGTTCTTTCTCTTCGGTACCAAGTATGTGGCCGGGGAACATGCGAACGGCGTCCCGATTGGGTCGGCGGCGCTCGGTGGGAACTTCAGGCCCGCTCAGCCGGCTGAAACCATCGAGTTGTTTGGCACTGGTTTCGGACCCATGAGCCCCTTTAGTTCGTCCGGCCAGATCCTCGCCGCACCGGCGCCGCTGGCGAATGCAAATGCGGTGACCATCACGATTGGAGGCCAGCCTGCCGTGGTCACCTACGCCGGCGTAGTCAGCAACGGCCTGGACCAGTTAAATGTCACCGTGCCGGCCAGTTTGCCGAATGGCGACGCGCCCATCGTAGCGACCGTCAACGGCGTCAGCACACAAACTGGCTTAGCCATCACCGTGCAGCAGTAACGCGATGTGGGGCAGGATGGTATGCTGCGGCGGGTAAGCGACCCACCACCCGATTGGCGGATCGGCTGGGTCGCTTGCCGAGTGCCGCAGGATGCCACCCTGCCTCACGAACTTAAGTGATTCCATTGCGCTCGTCGTAAAAGCCTGCCGATGCCCGCGTCCGCTCACCGTCGGAACCGCCTTCGAATCCCACCGCACATTTTCAAAGCCGGACCGGCGGCAATCCTGCTAATGTGGAACGTTCGGGGCTCCGATAAAGAAATAGGGGGAACGGCGTGCAGATAGTTGCCGGTATCGATCTTGGCGGAAACGCCATCAACTACACCTTGGTGAACGGGCAGGAGCAGTTCCTCATCGAAGGGCTGTGCGAGCATCCAGCGCTGGCGAAGCAGGGGCCGGAAATCTGCCTCCGGCAGATTGAGGATGGCCTCAAGATCGCCGCCGGAAAGGCCGGCGTCGCGCTGGCGGACGTGGTCGCCGCCGGTCTGGACACTCCCGGTCCGGCCAACGCCGAGGGCGTGCTGAGCAAGCGGGGTTCCACCAACTTCGTGCATCCGGACTGGGCCGGGTTCGACATCCGCGCCGGTCTGGAAAAGAAGCTCGGCGTGCCGGTCACCTATTTGAACGATGGAAATGCCGGAGCGCTGTGGGGGCATTTCAACGTTTTCGGCGCCCACAGCCGGGAGACCACCCTGACGGTTGTGATCGGGACCGGCTTGGGCGGCGGCATCATCATCGGAGACAATGTCGTGAAGGGCCGGGTGGGATTTGGCGGAGAGCTCGGCCACGTGCTGCTTCCCTACCAGAGCATCGCCGGCATCGCCGGCCTCCAGCCGGGATGCAACTGCGGACGCACGGGATGCCTGGAGTCGGTGTGCTCGCTCTCGGCCATCGAAAGATCCTTCCTGCCTTTTTTCCTGCCCCGCTATCCGGGCCACCCACTGGGCGAGATGGGAATGCACAGTGCGGCCAAACTCGTGCGGGGTCTGGCGGAGAACGGCGACCCCATGTGCAAAGAGATCTTTCGCGTGCAGGCCCACGCCTTGGGACTCTTCTTCGACGAAATGGTGAACACGTTCGACCCGGACGCCTTCTTCGTGGGCGGCGGCGCGCTGGAAACCCGCGAAGAATTCCAGAGCTGGTTCCTGGCGGAAATCCGCGCAGGCATGCCGCCGCAGCGGGAAGAGCAGGCGGATATCCCGATTTACGTGATGCCCAACGGCGACACCGCCGGGGCGCGCGGTGTAGCCGTCGAAGCCCTGAAACACGCCCGGCAGAGCGGCCTGGTGTAGTTCTCCGGCGGGCGGGCGCAAAAGCCGCTTCTCTTTCCCCGGGAAGGGTCCATAATAGTAAAACCATGGCTGTAACGATGAAGGACATCGCCCGGGAACTCGGCGTGTCCGTGGTGACAGTCTCCAAGGTCATTCGGAACCACAGTGACATTGGGGAGGAGACGCGGCAACGCGTGCTCAAACGCATCAAGGAGTTGAACTACGAGCCGAATATGGCCGCCCGTGCGCTGGTCACGGGCCGTACCTATTCGGCTGGGTTGATTGTTCCGGACCTGGTGCACCCGTTCTTCGCGGAGGTGGCCGGCGGCATTTCCGACGTGCTGCGCCGCAAGAATTACAGTCTGCTGATCTCCTCCTCGCAGGGCGACCCGGATCTGGAACGGCAGGAGATCAAGCGGCTGCTCAGCCGCCGGCTGGACGCGCTGATGATCGCCTCCACACAGTGGACCGTGGAGAGCTTCCGGCGCATTGAAGCGCAGAAGGTCCCGTATGTTCTGATTGACCGCGGTTTTCTGGGAATGCCGGCGAATTTCGTCGGCGTGGACGATGTCGCGGTGGGCCGTCTGGCGACCGAACACCTGATCTCGGCGGGCTGCCGGAGAATTGCCCACATTCGCGGTCCTGCTACCAGCACGGCGGTCGGGCGGCTGGAAGGCTACACCCAGGCCCTGACGAAATGCGACCTGAGCCAGTTCCAGGACTACGTGGTGGTGGGGCGCTCGCCCGACGTGGATAGCTGGGTCAGCGGCAGCGAGGCGATGAAGAAATTGCTGGGGCTCGACCCGCGGCCCGATGGCGTGTTCTGTTACAACGACCCGATCGCTATCGGAGCGATCGATGCGATCCTCGAAGCCGGATTGCGCGTTCCCCAGGATATCGCCGTGATCGGCTGCGGCAATCTGCACTTCGACCGGTCCCTGCGGGTGCCCCTGTCGAGCGTGGACCAACAGAGCAAGGCGATCGGCGAGCGCGCCGGGAAACTGGTGCTGGCGCTGATCGAAGCCAAGGTGGCGCCACAGCCAAGGAGCGTCATGCTCCAGCCGGCGGTTATCCCACGAGAATCCACGCGAAGGAACGCCGGGTGATTTCTCGCCGTTTCCAGTCCTGAAATGCTATGTTTTCAATGGTTTCAAGCCGGCCAGGTTGAGGGTGGCAGGTGCGCGCGAAGCAGCACCGGGGAAGTGTGGAGCGCACCGCTCGGCCGTGTCGATCCCCGTTATTGACCCACGTTTGTAAACGGGGCAGGGCCCCCCGAGCGCCTTCAGGCTTCTCCCTTGCGGGGCCCTGAGGGCGCCACCGCCAGGAGCTTGCTCACCAGCGCGTTGTAATCGAGTCGGACCCCTATTTTGATAGTGTTGGATCAAAATAGGCAGACCGGCACCTGCTTCGCAGGAACGCTCCAGCCCAATTGTACCGCATGCCCGGCTTTCCCGAAGCGAATTTCCACACGCGCCCTTGTATTCCCTCTGCAATGGACATAGCATGGAGTCGAGGATGCGATATTGAGATGAAACTATCTGTTTTGGTCTCACTGCTGCTCGCGGTCGGCGTGGCAGTCTGGGCTGAGCAGCCCATGCCGAAGATGGTCACGGTGGATCCGTTGAACGGGAAGGCGGGGGACGTGATCGTCGCGACCGGTGAGAACCTCCAGAAGGACACGGTTGCCAAGCTCTACCTCACCGACGGCAAGAACGACATCGTTTGCGAAATGCTCGAACAGACGGACACTACCATCAAGTTCAAGATTCCGGCCCGGGCCCCTCAGGGAGCGCGGCTGACCGTGATGGTGCTGACGGCGGGCAAGGACGCCAAGCTGATCGAGCAACCGGTGAAGGTTGAAATCGACGAACCATAGCGGGGCGCCCGCCTAGCTTGCGCGGCGCCGGTAGGGCGTCTCGATGTACTTCCTCGCCTCTTGGGCTCCATCGGCTTCGGGCGCGTACGCGATCGCCTTGCGATATGCCTCCAGGGCTTGCGCGCGCCGCTGCTGCAAATCGTAGATCTGGCCAATTCTCAGGTACGTATACACGCCCGTATTCAAGTCGATCTCCGGGGCGGCGGCGACCTGTTGCAGGTGGCCGAGCGCGTGGTCGAGCTCGCCGTACCAGAATTCGATGGTGCCCTGCTGATAGTAAATTCTCTCCCACGGGACGCGATCGTAGCCCGGGGCGTGTTTGGTCTTGAGCTCCACCACTTTCTCGACCGCCGCCAGCGCATCTGTCTTGTCGCCGGCCATACTGTACATCTGCGACAGCTCGAGCCGCAGCAGGTAGTTGCGCGGGAAGCGGCGGATCAGGTCCTCGACGATCGGCACCGCGCGGCGCGTCTGGTTCTCCCGCCGGTAAAGCGCGCCGAGAAAGATTTCCGCATCCACCCGGTTGTCGCTCCCGTGGGCCGCCACGTCCTGCACCAGGCGTATGCCCAGTTCCTTATCGCCGTGCATCCCGAGCAGAAAGCCCAGCATGCGCCAGGTCCAGGGAAGGCTGCCGATGATGTAATCGTGCAGTCCCTCCACCAGCCGCGCGTCCACGTTGGCGGGTTCGATCTCCTCCACCCGGTTGTGCGCGCGCCGCGCCGCCGTGGCGTCCTTGAGAGAATCGTGCCATGCCTTCTTCACCACCCAGTAGTAGTTGGACCGCAGACCGTATGAGATGCCCAGCGCGTACAGCGCCGCTGCGTCCTTGGGGTTCTTGTCGATGCGCGCCTGGGCCAGCGCCATGGCCTTCCCCACCTCGCTCAAGAACCATTTTTCGGTCTGCGCGGTTGGATTCAGTTTCGGCCGCCGCAGAAACGAATTATTGCCCGAAACGAGTTCGCTTTCGAGCGCGCCATCGCGGTACATCTCCTGAAATACGATCGTCTCCGCCAGGTGATTGTGCAGTTCCGGATCGTTGGGGTGCAGCGCGATGGCGCCCTGGAAATCGGCGATCGCCTCGTCGTAATCGAGATTGTAGAAGTGGGCATACCCGCGCTCGACCATCGGATCCCCGGCCCAAGCCGCGAATATCAGTAGCGAAGCCAACCCCGGCAGCCGCACACTTTCATCCTATCGCGGCGGGCGTTTCCGGTTGTTGAACGCCAGCAGCGCCCCGCCTCAAAGCGGTTTTGCGCGGAGCTTGCTGCATCCTCCGCGGATGCCGGAAGAATCATCCGCCGCTCAGCCATCGCGCGTGAACGACGGCGATAGAAGTAGAGCCAAAGGACGCCGAGAGTAAGCGGGCTTAGCGGTCCCCTCAACGGGCCTGCTGCTTGCGCCGCGGCATCGGCAACTCGGCGTTGGCGCCGAGGAC
>JBAVIH010000069.1:0-18030 GCA_049686695.1 Bryobacteraceae bacterium
TGGACGTGACCGGCCGCGAAGTGGCGATCCTGAGCGGCTGCGTGGTCGAACCGACGGCGCTTTCCGGCGAGCGCGAACGATTCCTGCTCGAGCTGGAGCCCCACGCCCGCGTCCAGGTCACGCTCTACGCCAAGCCGGATGAGCCTCTGCCGCGGCTTGCCTACGGGAGTAACATCGAACTCGACGCCCAGGTGCGCTCACCGCGCAACTACGAGAACCCAGGCGCGTTCGACTACCGGAATTACCTGGCGCGCCACGACATTTACTGGACGGCCTCGAGCGCCGCCCGGACGGTTCGCGTTCTGCCCGGACGTTGCGGCTCGCCGTTTCAAAAGGCCGTGATGGACCTGCGCGCCGCAGCCATGGCGCGCATCGATTCGCTCTACGGGCGCGATTCGTACCAGGCCGCCATGATGCAGGCGGTGCTGCTGGGGCAGCAGTTTCAGATGCAAAAGGTGTGGACCGACGATTACCGCTCCACCGGCACTTTTCACACGCTGGTAATCTCGGGAACTCACGTGGCCATCGTGGCGGCTTTCGTCTTTTTCGTATTGCGGCTGTGCTTCGCTCCGGCGAGCCTGGCGGCGGCGCTGACTGCGGCGGTAGCGTGGCTCTATGCGCTGGTCACCGGGTTCAACGCGCCGTGCGTGCGATCGGCGGCGGCGCTGACACTAGTGATCGCGGCCGGCCATTTTTTTCGCCAGAAGCGGCCCTTGAACCTGCTGGCCGCGGTGGCGCTCGGCTTTCTGCTGGTCGATCCGGATCAATTGTTCGACGCCAGTTTCCAGTTGAGCTTTCTTGCCGTGGCGTTTTTGGGCGCGTTTGCGACGCCGCTGATCCGCGCCACTTCGGGTCCCCTCGGGCGCGGCCTGTCCGAGCTTGCCAGTCGCGACCGCGACATCAACCTGGAACCTCGCGTGGCGCAATTCCGCATCGAAATGCGCCTGCTCGCCGAGACCGCGCACGGTGCTATTCGACTCCCCTTGGGTGCGGCTCGCCGGGGCGTGGCGGCGGTCGCGCGGACGCTGTTCTTCCTTTATGAGATCACTGCCATCTCGGCGGTGATTCAGGCGGGGCTGGCGCTGCCCATGATTGTGTACTTCCACCGCGTCGGCATTTCCGGCCTCACCGCCAACGCGCTGGTGGTTCCGTTGATGGGCCTGGCGATTCCGGTCGGCTTCGTCGCCGTGTTCACCGGCTGGGCGTGGGTGGCGAGCTTGGGCGGCGTGCTGCTCCATCTATCGCGCGCGATCGTGCACTGGCACGCTTCGCTCGATCCGGACTGGCGGATTCCCACGCCGCCGCTATGGCTCGGCATTGCGTTTTCGCTCGCGCTGATCGCCGCGGCGATGGCGCGCGGGCGCTGGTGGCGCGTGGCGAGCGGCGTCGCGGTGGTCGCGCTGCTGGCGCTGCTGCTGTGGCAGCCATTCCCGCCCGGCGTCCATCCGGGCGAACTGGAGCTGGCCGTGATCGACGTCGGACAAGGCGACGGTCTGCTACTGATTTTTCCCGACGGCAAGCGCATGATCCTGGATGGCGGCGGCATCCCCGCGTTCGGCAACCGGCCCAGGTCGCAGCTTGACTTGGGTGAGGATGTGGTGGCGCCATACCTGTGGGACCGCAACATACGTAGCGTGGATGTGGTGGCGCTGTCGCACGCCCACGACGATCACATCGGCGGCCTGCCCGCCCTGGTTTCCGATTTTCGGCCGCGCGAGTTGTGGACCGGCGCCACGCCCGACAGCCCGGCCTGGCGCGTCCTGCGAGACCGCGCGCAACGCCTGGGCGTGAAGATCGCTCCCATGCTGGCGCCGCGCCGTTTCGCCTGGGGAGGCGCGCAGATCGAGATCCTGGCCCCGTTCCCCGACTACGTTCCAGCCGGCCAGCCCACCAACGACGATTCGCTGGTGATGCGCGTGCGCTATGGCAAGCACTCGTTTCTGCTCTGCGGCGACGCGGAGCGGCCGACCGAGTACCGCATGCTGTCGGCAAACGAACTGCAACCGGACGACGTGCTCAAGGTGGGGCATCACGGCAGCCACACATCGAGCACACAGGCGTTCTTGGATGCCGTGCGACCGGTCTTCGCCATCGTCTCGGTCGGCCAGGACAACAGCTACGGCCATCCCCACGCCGACGTGCTCAATCGGCTCCTCGACCACAATGCGGTTGTCTATCGCACGGACCTGGACGGCCTGGTCAGCATCCGCACCGACGGCCGCCGGTTCCACGTAGCGACCTGGCGCGATCTCGCGCCCGCGCTCGCTCCCATGCCGGGTTATGGGCAGTAGCGGTGTAAGAGGGGCATTCGAACATAGGAAAAAAAACGGCAAGCTAAAGCATGCCCCACCTATGCCGTATCTGCCCTACAATAGGGCCTATGCGAATCACTCTGTTGGTGCTTGCGACCCTCCTGCTGCGCGCGCAGGCGCAGGCTCCCGCGCAGGACGTTCCGCCGCCGCGCGTGCGCATGCTCGATCCGCTGGCGAAAATGGTCAACGACTACGGCAACACGGCGCGTTATGCGGCCGAGGATGCGAAGGTGCCGCCACCGTCTGCGGGCGAGGATCGCGTGGTGTTCCTGGGCGATTCCATCACCGATTTCTGGGGTCGCGGCGCCGATCCCTCGGGACACAGCCTCGGCGTTTTCTTCCCCGGCAAGCCGTACATCAACCGCGGCATCAGCGGCCAGGTCACGCCGCAAATGCTGCTGCGGTTTTACCAGGACGTGATCGCGCTCAAGCCCAAAGTGGTGGTCATACTGGCTGGCACCAACGACCTGGCCGGCAACGTCGGCCCGATGACCATGGAAGCCACCGAGAACTATCTTGTGTCGATGGTGGATATGGCGCGCGCCAATAACATCAAGGTGGTGCTGTCCTCGCTGCTGCCGGTTTCGGACTATATCCGGCCGCAGACGGCGCAGAGGCCGCCCGAAAAGATTCTGGCGCTCAACCGCTGGCTTCAGGATTTGGCCGAGAAGGACAATTTCGTGTATCTCGATTATTTCAGCGCTGCGGTGGATGATAAAGGCATGTTCCGCAAGGAACTGACTTACGACGGACTGCACCCCAACGGCGCGGGTTATGAGGTGATGGGGCCGCTGGCGGAGAAAGCCATCGTCAAGGCGCTGGCGAAGTAAGAGAGTGCCGGGGAGAAACCGGTCTAATCCCCGGTCGGCGCAGTTGCAAGCCTGAAGAAAGGGAGGACACTTATGAGCGTTAATCCGAGACGCGATTTCATGCGTGGTGCACTGGCGGCGGCCGGCATCGGCGCCGCGGCATCGCCTTCCGCACAGGCGCAGGCCGGAAACACGGCTGCGCCGCTGCTGCCCGCCTATGCGCGGGCGCAGCATTACCGCTCGCTCAAGCAATCGAGCTACGACCGCACCGGCGGCAACCACGACTTCTGGAACATTCCGGCCGGCGGCGTCAAGGAGGTTTTCCTCAGCGAAGGCGCCGGAGTCATCAGCCACGTCTGGTTCACCATCGCCGCCAGCAGCGAGCATCATCTCAAGGAACTGGTGCTGCGCGCGTATTGGGACGGCAACGCCAGGCCCAGCGTGGAAACGCCGATCGGCGATTTCTTCGGGCTGAATCTCGCCGCCTACCGGATTTACGAATCCAGGTACCTGGCCTGCTCGCCCGGCAAATCGCTCAACTGCTATTTCTCCATGCCGTACCGCAGCGGCGCGCGGCTCACCGTGACCAACGAGGGCAAGCAGGGGGTGGGCGCGTTCTATTCGAACATCGATTACATGGCCGTGCCGTCGCTGCCCGAAGACGCGCTCTACTTTCACGCGCAGTACCGGCAGGCGACGCCGTGCACGGCGGTGACGGGCGAAGCCGCGAAGTTCAACCTGCTCGGCGAATCGAATTATGTGTTTGTCGAAACGCGCGGACGCGGCCACCTGATGGGCGTGACGCTGGGCGTGCTCGAAAACGCCGACGGCTGGTGGGGCGAAGGCGACGACATGATCTTCATCGACGACGAGACCAAGCCGGTCATCAACGGCACCGGGTCGGAGGACTACTTCCTGGGAAGCTGGGATTTCGGCGGGCGCGATGGCGCGCAGCCTTTCGGCCACCAGATGTACGGCGCGCCGCTGATCTCGAACGCCGAGCTCACCGGCGGCCGCTACTGCTGCTACCGCTGGCACGGCGACAACCCGGTCACCTTCGAGCGCTATTTGAAGCACTCGATCGAGCACGGCCACGCCAACGACCGCGGCGACAATTTCTTCTCGGTGGCCTACTGGTATCAGTCCGCGCCTTACACCGATTTCCCCGCGCTGCCGTCACTCGAGTTCCGCATCCCGCGGGTTCGCACGGCCTGAGGGACGGGCGGAGGAACCGCTATCGGAGCGGCAGATATCGTAGTTGACCTTCCCATTCGCCGGGAAGGCTGCATTCAGTCAACAAGACGATGTCGTCAACTGCCGCGCGGATCGAGACACTTCGGCTGACCTCGAACACGCCCGGCATCGGCTCACCCTTCATCACGCGGCGGTAGGCATGCGCAGTCATGGTGGAGACGTCATGCGTGAGCAGAACTCGCCGTTGTGCCGCAGCCCAGGCGAGAATTCTCGTCGGCCAGCCAGCGCAAGGTCACCTTTGGCGGTCCCGTCACACTTCTGCCCCCTAGTGAATTAAACGGGAACTCATGTCCGGCGCCGGGCAAGCAAGCGGTCCCGGATGCCCTCCGGCGGCCAGTGAGATTCATTCGAACGTTTGGCCTCGCGCACGTTGTCAAGCCGCCGCGAGAGATAGGGCTCCAAGTCGGTCGAATGCCGCAAGTAGTATCCAATCACCTGGTAAACGTCGGCGAGCGAAGCGGATGGATACTGCTGCGCGATTTCCTCCGCCGTCGCACCCTCGGCAAAGGCTGCCACCACAGTGTCGAGCATGATGCGCGTTCCCCGCACGCGGACGACGCCGTCGGCCCCGGTCACGATAGGTATCGACTCTGTCGTCAGCGCTTCCGCCATATAGTCCAGCCTAGCGCCCGCCGGGCCCTCCAGGCAACATCGCTCACTCGGCCTTGCGGGGTTTGAGGCCGAATTCCATGTGCAAACGGATGGAGGGGATCCAGACCGGACCGCGGTCGTGGTTGAAGGCCAGGTTGGTGTCGTGCTGCAGATCGAAGGTCGCGTAGAGCCCGGGGACCACGCGGGCGCTGTAATACGATTCCCAAACGTACTCAGGGGCGTAGTTCAAGCGGCCATCGCCGATCAGGAAGTCCAGCCCGCCGCGGGACAGGTAGAGTGCGTGCACGCCGGAAATGCCGCTGGCGGTGAGCGACGTGGCCACCACATCGTTCTTGCGCTTCCACCGCGTTCCTTTGACGGAGACGCCGCCGGTCGCCAGGCGGTCGATGGCGGTGAAAACGAAGCTCTCGGTCTTGCCATCGTTCCAGCCGAGCCGCATGAAGACGCTGACGTCGTGCGTGATCTCCTGCTCGAGGTTCACTCCCAACCCGTACTTCAGCGTTCCGGGACGGCGCGTGGCCACAACATCGGGCGTCGTGCCCGTCTCGGCGGCCTGGCGCAGCGCGGTCGCGTAGGTGCCGGCATCGGCGCGGTTCGCGAATCCCATTAAGCGCAGTGTACCGGCGTGATCGCCCAGCGAGTAGCGGCGCTCGGCTTCGCCCGTATGACCGTGATCGCAAAATAGACGGCGGTCGAACTGCGGGCCGTTGGCCACTCTCGGCTCCGCCGCAATGCCGTACCGGAACGCCCAGTGGCGCGTGTGCAGCTCCTGCACCAGGCCCCAGGTGTAACCGCGCGTATCGGCCGGATAATCCCAGGCGCCGTTGTACATCACGCCCCACGCCATGAACTGCTCGCGCGGATCGTGTGTGTATTCGTTGTTATCGAAGTAGTCGGTGAGCGAGAAGCGGCCCGCGTAAACCGAGTAGCGCGTCATCGGGCGTCCGCCCGCGAGCTGGTTGGCGTCGCTCTCCATCTTCTCTTGCTCTGCGCCGAAGCCAAAATCGTGGGCGACGAAAAGGCGCGCCAGGTAGGGCTTGGGAGTCGCGGTGGCCACGCGCGGGAGCTCGCCGTTAGGCGGGTTGGCGATTCCGCTCACGCCGCTGAATCCTCTGCCTCCGGCGATCTCCGGATTGAAGACGAGCTGGGTGTTGGTGGTGAGGAGGGCGGTGAAGAAGAGCGTGCTCGTCAGCGAAACGTCGCGTTCGGGGTAGTCCCGAAGACTCAGCGATCCTGTGTACGGCGCGTCAAATGTGCCGTGCTCGTCGCCGATGGAAGTGGCCTGGAAATACAGGTTCCAACGCTCGGGCGTAACGGGGCTGGCGTCGCTCGCAGCGGCGCTTGGCTGGTCACCGGTTTGTTGAGCGCGCGCCGCGGCTGGCGATAGTAACACCAGAGCGGCCGCGAATAGCGCTTTCCAAAGGTTCATCACGATTCCCGATTGGTAGAGATCTTGATCGACACACCCCTAGCCGAGTGTAACGATTTTGAAACATGGCACGCCGCGTGCCCCAGGAATGACCGCGCGAGGGTGAATTCGCGCAAACCAACGCCACAGGAGCGCCATTTCAGACTATACCCACGGGGGTATACTTGTAAAGGCCTTTTGGGACTATTTTTATGGCGCATACCATCGACGAGAAGAAGCGGCTGCTCAACCGCGTGCGGCGGCTCAAAGGCCAAATCGCGGCGATTGAAAAGAGCCTCGACCAGGAAGACGAGTGCTCCCACATCCTGCACACCATATCCGCCTGCCGGGGCGCCATGGACGCATTGATGGCGGAGGTGATCGAGGGACACATCCGCTTCCACATCCTGCCGCCGGAGCAGGAAGCCACCGACGAGCAGACCAACGCCGCAGACGACCTGGTCAGTGCGCTGCGGGCGTATCTGAAGTGATGCGCGGCCGCCGAGCCGCTCACTCCACTTCGAGCGTCACCGTCGCCACCGACATCGCGGGAAGCAGGACGCGGAACCGGCCCGGTTCCACGGCGACTTCGTGCGGTTGGATCGTGACGCGGTCCGGATGGTCGAAGCTGTTGCAGGCATTGAGATCGGAATCGTGGAGGATCTGCGCGCGGCCCTGTTTAGCCCTGGCGCCTGTCAGCCCGCACTCGACCTCCATATCCTGATCGGCCCGCGGGTTCACCAGGCTCACGACGAGCTCGGCGCCTCGCCGCGAAGCCGAGATGGAGGGTTCGGGCAGAGGCTCGTCATCCAGGATGTTGGGCCCGTCGTAGGTCAGGGGGCCGGCATGCACGCGCACCGCCGTCTTGCCTCGATGCGGCTTGAACAGCAGGAAGGCGTAATAGGTGGTGGTGCGCACGCAGTTCCTGCCTTCGGGTCCATCGGTCAGCAGGACCGATTGCAGCACGTTGACCATCTGCGCGATGTTGCACATGTACAGCTTGTCAGCCTGGCGATTGAAAATATTCAAGCCGAGGCCAGCCGCGACCGCGCTACGCATGGTGGATTGCTGCCACAATGCGCCGTTGCGATCCTGATCCGCCTTGGGAATGCGGTCCCAGACGCCCCATTCATCGAGAAACAGCCCGATGCCGCGGCCATGGTCGTAGCTATTGAGCAACTCACGCTGATCGATAATTGCTTGCTCCACGCGCCGGAAGAGATTCATCTGCACCATCGCCGCGTGCGGCGTGAATTCCAGCGGGGGATGGTCGCCGTTTTGGTAATAATGGAACGAGTAGCCGTCGGGCAAGCGGCTGCCGGCCAGCGCGTCCATGAATCCGCGGGTCCATTTGGCATCGTTGCCGCCCGGGCCGCAGCCGATCAAGTATGGTTTGGTGCCGCCGAAGGTGCGCGCGTAACTGGCGTAGCGGCGGAACTCGGCGCCGGCGCCGTCGGGCCGGTAATTGCCGCCGCAACCCCAGAGCTCGTTGCCCACGCCCCAATACTTGATGCGGAACGGCTCGGGCGATCCGTTGGCGGCGCGCTCATCGGCCAGCGCGCTGCCGGAGGGGAAGTTGCAATACTCGATCCAGTCGCGCATCTCCTGCGGCGAGCCGGATCCAACGTTGGCGGCGAAATAGGGTTCGGCGCCGATCAGCCGGCAGAAACGGATGAACTCGTGCGTGCCGAAGCTGTTGTCTTCGACATAATTGCCCCAGTGGATGTTCACGCGCTTGGGCCGCCGGGCGGCGGGACCGATGCCTTCGCGCCAATGATAATCGTCCGCGTAGCAGCCGCCGGGCCAGCGCAGCACGGGGACGCCCAACTCCTTCAGGTAATCCACCGTTGCCTTGCGGAAGCCCTCGACGTTTTCGATGGGCGACTTGGGGCCGACCCAGATGCCGCCATACACGCAGGAGCCGAGGTGCTCGGCGAAGTGCGAATGAAACTCCGGGCGCACCAGGCCGATTTCGTCATCGGCGCGGATGACAGCCTTGCGATTGGGAGCGGGCGAGCCGAACACTCCTTGCGGCAGCACGGCCGCCAGGCCCGCCGCGGCGCCAGCGCGGGCAAATTGCCGCCGGGTGAAACCGGTAGTCATGGGTTGGTCTCCTCGGGCCCAGCGGATGGCAAACGCGTCCGCGCCTCAAATCCTCCGGATATGATAGCGCAGCGCATGCGTGTAGTTTCCTCGCCAGTCTTCCGCCGGCGGCGACCGGCCACCAAGGCGATGGTCTGTCCTACCCCAGGCTCCGGCCGGCGTAAAATCATACGTGGACGCGAGCGATGCTCCAATGCAGTCTTCTGACCGTCATCGCCGCCGATTCCACGCTTGCCGCCGCCGATTTTCACGGTACGTGGACAGGCAGGATGGTCCTGGACAACCGCACCGGTTGTGGTGCCTTGGCGTCACAAGAGGCGAAAGTACCTCGACGGTCCGATTGTCGCAAGCGCGCCCAGTATGGTAAGCGATGCGCATCCGCCAGCGGCACAGCGCCGGGACTCGCAATGCGCTCGCGTCAGTCCGCGGATGACTGTCTGGCAGCTGCCAGACGGGCGGTCAACAGCGTTTCCATCTTCACTTGTAACTCGTCGTCGATCAGCAGGTGGTTGACGCAGCCGAGGGCCACCGCCTCCAGCAGAAACTTGGCGCGGTCACTGCCGATCGAGATCACCACGATCCCCGGGGGCCCCTGGAAACGGTCGCCTTCGTTGGCGCGGTCCACACACCCGTCCAGATCCCCCCGGGACCACCCCGTCCAACGCGCGACAACACTCTGAAGTTCGCGCCGCTGCCCCTTTGTCAAACCGGGACGCTCGAAGCATATCCCGCCCATGTCGCCGATCACGAGGTTCTGCAGGTCCTCCAGTTTGATTTTGCCGGTGGCGAAGAGGCGGCCGCGGCCGAAGCCGAGCAGGCGCTCCGCCGGGCCGACCGATGTCAGCACCATGTCCAGGTTGTTTACCATCACCCCCGCCGCCCGCTGTCCGCCCCTCGGCTCGCCGAAGATCTGCGCGTATGCCTCCACTAGGCCGATCAGCTGGTTTACACCGCTGATGGCTTTCTTTTCGAAACCGCTGGGGATGAACGCGGGAACCATTGCCAGCGAGCGGGCGTAATACCCCGGTCCGTTGACCGCCGCGCCCAGTTCGTGAGCCAGGCTGGACGACGAGTACGTGGTCGGATCGTCGCCCAGTGGCTCCCCGGCCAACGGAATGATTTCGATTGGGCCTTCCTTCCATGGCGGCGCCTTCGATAAGTCCTTCAGCGCCGAGACCACTGCCGACAACATCCCCCCCCACGTTACGCCGCATACCTTCGAGCGCAGGATCAGGTCGCGGATGTACGGAGCAGCCTGCCGGCCCAGTTCGGCCATACGCTCCGGCCGACTCTCCGCGCGAGTCTTGTCGCAGCTGAAGACCCGCAGCACAGGACCCCGGCGCCCCGCCAGGGCCGCCAGATGATCCAGTTTTTCGCTCAGCGCATTCCGGCTCACCCGCTGCATCACTTTCTGCATCATCTCGGGTGAAACCTTCTCCTGCAGGAAGCGCACTTCCTCCCGCAGGTATCGCTTCCGTGCGTGCACCAGCAGGCGGGACACCGCCGCCTGGTTGGTGCCCAGCGTTTCCGCAATCGCGGTCTGTTTCCGTCCTTCGCCGGCCAGGTAGGCCGCGGTAACCATGTCAAGTTCGTCGGGTTCTGCTTTCACGCGAGGCATGGCTGCAAGAATACCATGACGACATCATGAATGGGATTACAAGTATCTATGGAATCGAATGGTCAATAGGATATATACATAGATATTTACTATGTTTTTGAATGGATACTGTATTCGCTTTTGTATCAAGCTCTTGTATGACGATTCGAACTATGAAACCATGTCTCATGCCCCGCGGTGGAAGCTCGCTGCGGGGTGGTTGCGATCCATGTCCGGCGCTGGCCCAGTTCGCCAACTTCCGCCCGAGCGCACTTGCGCGCTCGCCCGCACGCTGGAACATGTGGAGCGCGAGCTCGCCCGTCTGACGAAAATCGTTCGGAGACTGCAAATGGATCTTCTTCCTCCGGGTAAGGCCGCGCCCCGCCGGACGCGCGACAAGGTGGGCTTTCTGGTCGATGGCATACCGGTCGAACTGACGCCGACCCTCGCTGGAGTTCTGCTGGCCCTCGGCGGCGTCCGCAACACGCGGAAAGGGCCCGGCTGGCAGACCGTCGGCGAGGTCAAGGCCCGCGTCGAGATCGCCAAAAAGAAGCCCGTCAAGCGCCGTGCGATCATCCAGGCCGTATACCGGCTAAGAAGAGAGTTCGCGGACGAAGGTTTGGGCGATGACCTGATAGCCACCAGCCAGTCCCGCGGCTGGAAACTCGACGCCGACGTTCGTCTCGCCGGCTCCCAGGACGCACGTTCCGACGCCGGATAAACCCGCTTCATGCCCGCTGCGGATGCAGCCTCCAGTTGACGAACCGGTTCTCCAGCCTGCGTCCCACATCCTGGTTCATCCGTATGGTCTTGGCCACGAACACCCGGCGGCGCAACCGGACGGTCATCGTCTCCGGGATCACTCCGATCGGCACCACCAGAACCTTCACCCCCCGTCCGCGCGCCATTTCCACCAGCGCCGCGGAGGGCTGCCATTCGGCGTGGGCTGCGACGATCACCAGGTCCCGCGCCCATTTCACCGCAAACGCCGGCACCACCTGGTCCCTCTCGAATCCCCGGAGATCGGGGTCGGACGACGGATTCTCGCGGCACACCAGGTATGGCGCGTTGTGGGAGGTGACCGCATCGTATCTGGCCGGTCCCGTCTCCGGTCCCGAATAGAGCGTCGCGATCGAACTCGTGAAGTCGTACTGCACCATTTGCCCCCACCATGCGGTGTTCTCGCTCCGCGTGGCGCAGAGCGTGTGAATGCAATCGGGGGGCGGAACTCCGTCCGGCAATCTCCCGCCCTCCCGCAGTTCGCCGAATTGCATCCGGCGGCGCGTGAGATTCGGCTCGTCCACCGTGCGGACGTCGCCGTCGCTTTCGCTCGACCAAATGAACACCATGGGCGTAAAGAGGCCGGGTGGGGCCGCAAGAGGCGGGTCTACCGCCAGTTGTCCCACATGCTCCCGGACCAGGGCTGCCGCCAGCGCGAGGTGCTCGGAATGCATGTCGGTCGACCATCGGTTGTCGTGCGTGGTGGCGAGCCGGCAGGCCTCTGTGCGTGTCACGAGAGGTAGCGGCGCCGGCCCCCAGCCCGAGCGGTTGGCTCTCTCTTCCGGCGGGAAAAATGCCTGGACCTCGGCGGACGACGGCTCGTAGTATGGTTTCGCTTCGAACACATCCAGCGGATCGAAGGCGCTGCCCCCAGGTTCGATGCCATGGCTGGTGACCGTTCCAAAGCCGGGAATGCGGTCCCCGGCATCCACGCAGGTTGGCGCGGGGTAGCTCAACAGCCGGCCGGCCAGCTCGGCGGCTGCCCCATTGCTGGCGAACGCCTCGGCCGCATCCAGCACCGCGGAAGACTTCCACTGCGCCCGCGGCAGGATTTTCAATAGCTCGCCATACGACCCGAGAATCGACTCCGCGGCGGCGTCTGGCGCGAACGGACGCCCGGCCTCGGCGCTGCGGAAGAACTCGAGAACCAGGCGGGGCATCTCCATCAGGCCGGCGTGCCACAGCGCCAGAGCGTCCTCGAAAATCAACGCCCCGGGCGCGTCGTTCCTGAGCTTCGAGACGGCAATGCCGACGGTGTACCCGAGGAGCTTGCGAACCGACCACCAGCTACGGTAATCGGCGATGAAGAGGACGCGCCCACGCTCGGCCGCGAGTTTCTTGAGGTTGTGTACGATCTCCCCGGCTCTCGCCATCGCCGCGCGGCCGCGCCACCGCCCGAGCCATGCCGAATCCATCGCCATCCAGGCCTCCGTGAAATAGCCTTCGATGTTTTCCGGTGGCACCGAGTCGTCCGATAGGCCCGAATCGGGTCCCCAGTCGCGCAGCTTCTGGTTCGCCAGCCTGCCGAATCCGTCCACGCATTCGAACGGGAGTCGTCTGCGGCGCGCCTCCCAGGCTGCCATCGAGCAGGCGTCCGATGGCGTGAAGGGCAACAGCAGGCTTTCGCCGGCCTGCTTGATCACCACGGAAGTGGTCAAAGGCAAGCGCGAAAGCGCCGTATCAAGCCACTCGCTGCCGTTCAGAAAGCTGGGCAGGTCCACCGCGAGAGCGTCGGGATGTTCGGCTTCCAGAGCTTCCAGCGCGACTTGGGCGAATGCCAGCCGGCCGCGAACCACGGGCACCACCCGGATGCCCGGCAGCGCGTCGTGCCCTGCCAGCGCGCGAAGCGGGCTCATGCCGGGGTCCCCCGCGTCTCGGCGGCCGGCGATGGCGGCGCCTGCCAATCAGCCGCGGCCAGATACACGTGTACCATCTCGACCTCCTTCGCTCCCGCAACCGAGGCGCGCCCGGCTGCCGCGTCGAGCAGCGTTAAGGCTCTGGCCGGAAGCGCCCCGTTCACCACCACGCTGCGGGTCACAGCGGCTTCGAGAACACCCTCCCGCAGGCCGACCCCGTGGTGCCGCGCGATCGCCTGGCTCGCGAGGCGCAGCACTTCCAAAACCGCAGTGGGTGAAAGCTCTTCCAGTTCCACCACTTCGATGCGGCGCTCGAGCGGCGCCACCAGCAGCGCGGGCAGGTTCTCCGGAAGCACCGTGCCGATCAGGCGGACCCCGCCATCGAGGGCAGCCGTCAGCAGCGCGTGTCCGCTCGGCGCGCGCAGAACGGCCCGGTCGATATTCTCGACCGCCAGAATCGTCCCGCTCCGCTGGCCGGCTTCCTCGAGAATTCGCGCCACCAGTTCTTCGCGGCTCGCCTCCAGCACCGCGCCCGCCATCAGGCACGGCAGGTCTATCGACACCATATCGAGCGGCGGATCGGAATCCCGCAGGGTGCCAGCGACGGCTTGCAGCAGGTTGCTTTTTCCCACGCCGCTCGGCCCGGCGATGACGGCCAACCGCGGGTGCCAGGCGCGCGCCGCGGCCACCAGCCGTGCGATTTGCTCCTTCCGGTCCACCGTTTTCTCGAGCCCGCCACCCGAAAAATTGGTGCCAAAACGCGCCAGCAGCGAGTCGCGCCGTTCGACCGTTTCGCCTTCCGCTCCGCCGAATCCGATCAGCGACAGCGCTTCGGCCGCGACGCTGCCGGCGCTTTCGCCCAAGCGCTCCGGCAGAACCATGATCCGCCAGTTCTGCCGGCGCTTCCCGGAAGCGAAAGCGCGGCCCAGCACCGGGTCCGGCCCGAAATAGTCCAGATCCTGGTCCACCGCCAGCAACACCGATCCCTTCGGCGACCGCCGGAGCAGGATGTTGGTACGCTGCTTCGAGAAGAGTCTCGGGTCCAGGGGAACGCCCTGCAAGCGGACCGTATCTCCGTCCGGCGTGGTCACCTTGATGCCCGATCGCGTGAGTTTGTCCGCCAGGTCTTCGGTCAGTAGTTTCATCGACTCCCCCGCAGCGCTTCGAAAACGGCGCGGAGACGGCGGCTCGCCGGTCCCTCGGCCGACTCCTCTTCGCTCCCGCCGGACGATTCCACCCAGACCTCGTTGCGCTCGAAGGGGTCGCCCAGATCGAGAATCCGCTTCCGCGCCGGGTCCGAGATCTGCTGCCACTCGCACCCCGCGTGGTTTGCCTGGGAGGCAAGTTCGCGAATCACCTTGCCGCGAACGTGTGCGCGCGTGCCCGGACCGGGAGGGTTGACACAGGCATCATCCACATCGCGCGATTGCACCACACGGTGTCCGCCCATCAACCCGAGGTTCTCGAGAACGCTGAAGAGACCTTTCGGACCCACCCGGCCGAGCTTCACGTCCAGTTCGCAGAACTGGCGCCGCCGTTCGACGTAATCCACCAGATTCCGCCACGAGTGGCCGCGCGCCGCGATCTCCGCCGTCAAGCCGCCCGCCAGTTTCAGCACGGGCGAGTTCGGCCCGAGCATGAAATCCAACGGCAACTGCTGGCCCTGCCATGCCGTGTGATAGATCGCCTCCTGGAGGCGCCGCACGACCGCGTCGGAATCGCCCACCCGCTCCAACGGGCAACCCTGCCGCGTGGCATAGCCGGAAAAGAGCGCCAGCCGGAAAGGCCAGTCGAGCGTGTCCTGCAACGTCATCGGATCCCGCTCCAGGGCATCCAGAATCTCTCCCCACAACCGCGCGAGCGGCGGAGTCCAGTCCGGCAACCGGTCCAGATTGCGATCCACCCACTCGAGGTAGCGCTTCTGGAGTTGAACCGCCGTGAGCGTGCTGCCATCGTCCATTTGGAGAAGCGCGCGGCAGGTGGTATCCGCGGCCACCGTGTGCAGTGCTTTCACCGGATTGGCCAGTGCGATGCCGGGTGGCGCGTCTATCCCGGCGTCCACCAGGGACACCACCAGTTGGGTCGCTCCAAAACGGAGCATCAGGGCCTTCTCGGAGTAGAGGGAATCGCCCAGAATGAGGTGCAGCCTATGATAGCCGCCGCGGGCGAGCGGTTCGTCCTTGACGTGCAGAATCGGGCGCCCGCCCCGCTTGCCGCTATTGGTCGAGTCCGGGGAGGCCACCTGGTCGATATGAGCGGCGCGCGGCGAAAGCGTAAACTCGAGTCCGCGGAACGGATGCCAGCCCCCGCTGCCGGTGAAGATCGTGCGCGTGACCAGGAATGGAATCAGCGCCGTCGGCAGCAGGGTGGGGCTCCTTCTGTGCAAGAAACTCTCGTGCGAGCCCCAAGTTGCCTCGCTGCCGGTCAGGTCCACATTGCCCCGGCATACGTACACCTCGCTGTCACCCCGATCATGCCGTTCGATCTCCTCGGCCGCCTGCGCCAGGATTTTCTCGCTGGCCTTGAAATAGCGGACCAAATCGTACGGATTCGTGACCTCCGGCGTGGTCATCTCCGCTTTCATGCAGTCTTCGTAAAGCCGCGAGCCGTTAGCCAGGTAAACGCCTTTCCCGTGGATGGCAGGCAGGTAAGGATGACGCTTGGCAATTCGGCGGCAAAGATCGCCGATCAGCTCGGGGCGAGACACAGGCGCGCCGCGGCGGATTCCCGTCACGGCGTACTCGGTTTCGCCCCCCATCAAGGTCGATGTCATAATCCGCCGGTTTCATTCGCCGCCGGTCTGCCGCACGCTGTTGAGGAAATCGAGGCTGTTGCCGCTGAGCGCGGCGCGAATCGCTTCGTCCGCCGCGGCCAGCAGGTTTCCTCCCTCCGCGCGCAGGTTCTCCAGGTTCGCGGCGTTCGCGCCCTCGCCGGGAAGGCCCTGCCGGATCTGCATCTCTGGTTCAGTTCGTTCGCGAAACTCCATGGGTCGTGCCTCCTGTTGCGTAATCGTATGGTGGATCTGCCGCCAACCGTGTCGGGCTCGGCGGATACTTCCGGTCGAAAGCGTCCAGCGCCTGTTCCAAGGTCGTCGCGGCTTCGAAAATCGCCCCTGTATCCGCTCGCGTGAAGCCCAGCGGATCGGAAAGAAACACCGACCGGTAGGTCGGCCAATAGCTTCGTCCTTTGATGCGGAAGCGGATCCAGCTCCAGTCCACCGCAACCACCTCGTCCGGATCGGCCAGATCGAGCAGCTTGCCGCGCGTGTAAGCCCGCGTCGAATCGGGTGGCTCGCCCACCGCGCGCTGCGTCTCCGCTTCGTCGACCACGGTTTGTACATAGCCTGCCCGCTCCATGGCTTGGTACAGGCTGTCCCGGTCGTCCAGCGACGAGTACATATGGTCGAGCTGCCGCACTTCGGGCGACTCCCAGGTGAGCGCGGAGTTCTGCCGCATGGCGCGCTCGATGATCGACAGCTTCAAGGGCCAGTCCAGGCGGTCGCCAGCCGGATCCTTGGCCTTGAGAGCGAGCAGAACTTCGCGCCACCGCGACACGATGTTCTCCGCCTCCGGAACGATTCCTTCGCATGCCCCGGTTTCGACGAATCGGCTGGCCGCCTCGGCAAACATAAATTGGAGCTCCAGCGCCGTCAGCGACCGTCCGTGCAGCGTGCGCGCCCGCGCCTCCAGCAACGGGTCGCGGCTGTAGGCAACCACTGCGGCGAGCGGATCCTCGAGCAGCGGCGCGGTGTCGATATAGCCCGCCTCGAGCATGGTGAGGACGATTTGCAGGGTGCCGATCTTCAGGTAGGTCGCCATCTGCTGGCGGTTCGCGTCGTACGCGATCACGTGAAGCCGGGCCTGGCCGGTGAGCGCGTGCGATTCGTCGCGGGTATTGATGAAGCTCCGGTAGGGGCTCATCGTGCTCAGCCCGATCAGGCGGCTGAAATGCTCGGCCCTCTGGGAGAGCTGGTACTGGACAGGCGCGCTGCCGCAGTTCGGCCCCACCTGGCCTTGCCCGGTCACCACGATCGCGCTCGCCATGAAGCTCGCCAGGTAGAGCATGTGCACCGGTTGCGCCAGCTCGACGATGTTTTCGAATTCGTTGCGGGTGCAGAGCACGTTAATGTGAGCGCCCCAACTGTGTTCGCCGTCCGAGTTGTTGGCGTGAACGTGGACCCGGCACCCGCCCGGCAGCGCATCGTTCACGCTCCGCTGCGCGTCGCGCACGATCCGCAGCGTCGACTCCCATCCCGCAACCCACTCGCGAGCCGACAGCACCTCCGCGTGTGGCATTTCCAGCTTTTCGCAGTCGATGTACGCCGATTTGCCATTGCTCAGAAAGCGGCGCCCCACGTCCGTGCCGGAGATCGAGGGCGCCGCGACCAGCCGCGCCGTCCGCGGGTAGCCGTCGATTTGCGAGAGCAGAAGCCGGGCGGCGGCCGCGCCCGTATCGCCGCCCGCCCCGCTGCCTGTGGTCAAAAACCCGGAAAACTCCGTATCCCCGCCCACCAGTTTTTTCGCGATCGTCGGATCCGTCATGGATGCTCCTCTTAGGCGACCCGCAGCCGCGCCGCCCCCACGGCCAAGCGAGGCGGGCGCTCGATTTTCACCACGTCCACGTCATCCTCGAGTTCGAGATAGTTGTGACAATTGGCCGGCGTCAGCGGGGCCCCGGCCGATTCGAGGAACCGGTCAACGCCGTACAGCATGTCCTCCAGGCGCAGCCCGCGCTCCCCGAATTCGACGTGGCGGCGGCATGCCTCTCCCGCCGCCATTGCCACGATCCGTTTGATCTCCGCCCCCGAGATCAGGTCCTTTCCCATCACCTTGCGCGTGCCCCCGCTCCGCAGCGTGAGGGTGCAGACGTGGTTGTCGCCGTTGGGGGCGTAGATGGCGGCCACCGCGGCTTCGATCAGCCGCTCGCGCGCTTCTTCGGCCGGGGCTTCGCCGGCGTAGGCAATCGTCAGGCTCAAGTGCGTGCGGAAGATGCTGGCGGCAGCAGCGCGCCGCGGCTTGGGGACCCGCAGGATGAGGTCGCCCAGCCGGCGGCGCGCCGCCGGGTCGAGGCTCGACAGGCGATTGGTGGCCGACACCACCAGAAACGCACCGTCTTCGAAGCCGTCGAGCTCCGAAAGCAGGCTGTTGGTGATTTCCGCGTAATGCCTTTGATCGCGGTCCGAGCGCACCCCGGCCAGGCCGTCGATCTCGTCCATGAAGGCGAGGATGGGGCTGCCGGGATTTTTGGCCGCTGCGTTGCGCAGAGCCCGGAAGAAAGCCCGTATGCGGCGCTCTGTTTC
>JBAVIH010000070.1:0-6406 GCA_049686695.1 Bryobacteraceae bacterium
GAGTACCAGAATACGCGTAGCGGAATACCATCGAGCTTGGGGATTTGCGCGTGGCTGGGCAGCGCCAGATCTACCGAATGCGGGACCTGGGTCGTGAGGCCGTGATGCGCGAGCGCCGAGATCAGGCAGATGACGGCGCGTGGTATCCGGAGCGCGACGGAGATTAGATCGGGGCTCGTGAGCGGCGGGGCGGTCGAGAGCCGGTAAATGCCACGGCCCACTTGCTCGAGCTCACCGCGGTCGCGAAGAGTGTATAGCGTCCGAGGGTGAACACCCAGACGAATGGCGTCGCTGGTGCGGAGCATGCCTTTGTGTTTGGTGAACACATGGCGTGCTTTGACGAGACCAGCGTCAGCAATCGGCATTGGATAGAACCTACGGACATTATACACGGTATCCGAGGTTTCTATCCAGTGAGTTTGGGCTCGCTGCTCGTTCTTGTCGCGGTGGAATTCCAGTATGCTGAGTAGTCGCTGTCCGGTCTTTGAAAACTGAAGCCCACAGGTTGCCCGCGTGGCAACAACGCAACGCGGTTGGTACCGGCTAGCGTTGCCTCGAAACCCGATTCTCCAAATCCATTACGTAAAGCGGTTCCTCTTGAGGAGCCAAACCATTTTTACCCGGATTTGTCTTCCCCACCTGTTAACGTCATCGCCCCTCGTGTGCCCGCCTAAACGTCGCGTGGTTTCCTCAACATAGCCAAAGACTTGCGCCTCCACGAGAGTTGCGTGCGCTGCCGCGGAGAATAATGGTGAGTGCCCTGCGACGGTCGCCGCGCGCACTTCTCCACCAAATTTCTCCGGTGGCCGGCGGAGAATGGCGCGGCGGTTAACGCCGACGCCCGGATTGCTCGACAAGATGCGCGCTTTCCAAAACTTACGGGCCATCCCTTCGCCCATGTCTCCGCCCTCACGGTGGTCCGTGGACTTGGTGCTCTCGCTGGCACGCGGCCGCGGCTGACAAAACGATCCTCCACTTTCGAAACCGTCGCGCCGGGTTAACAGCGCAGTGCCCTATGATGGAGTGGTGACACCACCGAAATCGGGAGCATGATCTGCGAACGGACCGGCCTGCCGCGCCGCTCCGAACGCCCGTTCGCTGCGCCATCTACACACGCCGATCTGTAGACCAGAACGATGATATCTCCTCCTGCCAAATCCAGCTCGATCTGTGCCGTGCATTCGTCCAATCCCAAAGGGGGCTGGGCTGGGTTCCTCTCGATTGGCGTTTCGATGACGACGGCTACTCCGGCGCAACGCTCGACCGCCCCGCGCTGCAGGGATTGCTCAAACTGATCCGATGCGGCGCCGTGGATCGCGTCGTCGTTCATCGCCTCGACAGGCTCTCACGCAGCCTTCGAGATTTCGTTTTCCTCGCTCAAGAATTCCGGGCCAACAACGTAGAACTGAACGTGGTCGCCGCACCAACGCTCGGCATGGCCGCCCTCGACAATTTGATGTTGAGTGTGCTGGCCTCGTTTGCAGAGTTCGAAAGGGAGATGACGGCCACACGCATTGCGGAGGCGCGGGCGTACTTGAAGTCCAAGGGACGGCGGATTGCTGGAGCCGTTCCATTCGGCTATGCAGCCGATCCCCGGACGAAGCAGTTGATTGTCGTTCCCGAAGAGGGCGACATTGTCTCGACGATGTTTCGGTGGGCCGCTGCGAAGGTGCGTCCTTCCACGATCGCGTCGTATGCGAACGCCATGGGCTGGCGGACCAGAACTGGGAATCCCTGGACAGCCCGCCAAGTCCTTTTCACGCTCACGAATTACGTCTACGCGGGCTTGGTGGTCGATGGTTTCGGATTTCGTGACGGCTGCCACGAGGCACTGGTCGAGCGATGCGTTTACCACGAGGTCCAGAATATCCTCTCTCTCCGGCGCACGCGAGCGCCTGGTCGGGCACGCGAGCACTTACCGTGGCTGCTGCTCGGCTTGGCTTATTGTGGGAAATGCCAGCGGCTTCTGAGTAGCCACACCAGGCGGCGGGGTTCAGTCATTTATCGGTACTACCGATGCCGTTCAACCTCGGGAGGCCGTGAGCCGTGCAAGTGTGTTCTGGTGAGTGCCGGCGTGATCGAGACAGCCGTGCTGTCGGCGGCTGGGATTGAGAAGGCCGAACTCAGTTCCAAAGAGGAAGAAGCTGCCGTCCGAGAGGCCATCCGGCGAGTGGTTTTCAGCCCCGATACCGGTCGGATCAAGATCGAGTTCCAACCCGGCGCTGATGCCGCAGTGGACCTCGAAGGGCAGGTTTCAGGTAGAGTATAGGAAGGAGTGCGGTGTGAACGTCGCGATTGAAATCCCAGACGATATCGGGCGGGTGCTTGCGGGCCAAGCAGGCGATCTTTCGCGGGCCGTGCTGGAGGCTGTCGCTGCCGAGGCGTATCGGTCGGGCACGATTACCCCCGCGCAGGTGCAGCAGATGCTCGGTTTAGGTTCGCGTTGGGAGACGGAATCCTTCCTGCGGCGTGCCGAAGCGTACCACGATTACACCATGGATGACCTCGAGCGGGACCTCGCCGCAATTCGCGACGCATCCCTGCAATGACCGCGGTCGCGGACACGTCGCCGCTGTGCTACTTGGTCCTAATAGATGAGGTCGATCTCCTTCGACATCTGTTCAGTCAGGTGGTGGTTCCGTCTGCCGTCATGACGGAGTTGCTCCACGAGGACGCCCCGGAAGCAGTCCGCAGTTGGGCGGCCAATCTCCCGTCGTGGGTTTCCGTTCAGGAGAATCCGTTTCGCAATACAGCAGGCCTGGAGAAGCTCCAGGTTGGCGAGCAGGCTGCGATTCTGCTGGCGGAGTCGATCAGTGCCGAGTTGATCCTGATCGACGAAAAATCAGCGCGCCGTGTCGCCGCTCAGCGCGGCATGCGGATCACGGGCACGCTGGGTGTCTTGGGTGAGGCTGCCCTGCGCGGGCTGGTGGATCTCCCTGCGGCTATTGACCGACTCAGGAGAACGAATTTCCGGTGCTCTCCGGCATTGATGAAGGCGACCCTGGATCGTTTCACCGCCCCGTAATTGCAGGCAAGTTGCTATGGTTCATGAAGGGGAAAATAGTGGGCAATCCAATGAAAGGAAAGCAGCGAATAGCCATCGGAATCTATGTCGATTCGGATGGCGTTACCGACTTCAGCCCGGATGAGATCCTTGCCACCCTTGGTTTCCCGCTGACGGCCGAGAACCGGAACGAAGCGGAGCAATTTGTCTTGCGCGTATATCTTCGGGGGCTGAAGGAGCAATTCGAATGGCCAGCCTTGGGAGACGTGATCACATGAAAGCGAGCCTCCGGTCCGCCTCTCCGGCTCTACTGAATGCGATCCTCGGCCGTTTCACTGCCGGCAACGTAGGTAGGCTGCTATCTTCATGGAGATGAGCCGCACTGTGCGCAAGAAGACGCCACGAACCCGGTGCAGCAACTGCCGCAAGTTCGTGCCAAACTACGACATCATCAATCTCGGGTCGATCGAGAAGGGTTACCGGATTTTATGCGGGCAGTGTTTCAATGCTGAGTCTGCCAAGCTGGGCGGGCTGGACAAATTCGAGCACCTGAACTTCGAGCCGATCCGGATCGTCGACTGCGAAAGGCAGGCGCACGATTTTCATTTCCGTACTCATCTGTTCCTGCCCGGTGTGGCGCTGAATGCCTTCGAGCTTCGGGATGGTGAACCGGCCGGTTATCAGTTCCAGATTATCGGCGACCCCGAAGAGGATCTCCTCGCCCTTTTCGGACGGTTGGTCGAGAAGATTCGCCGCGCGCTATCGATCAAGCACCTAAAACCCGGAAGCCTTGGACTGCAGGTAGCCGGCCAGGTTGTCCGAGGCAGGATTGAATGGGATCAGGGCGAGGAAGGTCGCGTGCCGCTCCTGGTTATCGATGGCCGGGGAATTACGTGGGACCACTTCGGCCACATGCTGATGACCTTCGAAGGATGGCAATTCAAGCTGGAGATCCTCGACAAGAGCGAAGAGTCCTAGCTGCCGCCGCCGTGTTGTCAACAACTTACGTGACTCTCCTGTTAACCACCGGGGGACAGGTTGTCAGGGACGAATAGAGCCAAACCATTTTTACCCGGATTTGTCTTCCCCACCTGTTAACGCCAGCGGCCTTCGTGTGCCCGCCTGAACGTCGCGTCGTTTCCTCAACATAGCAAAACACTTGCGGCTCCGCGAGAGTCGTGTGCGCCGGCATGGAGAATCTGGGTGAGTCTTCCAGGCCGGTCGCCGCGCGCACTTCTCCACGAAAAGTCTCCGGTCGCCGCCGGAGAAGGGCCGCGCGGTTCACGCCGTAGTTCAGATTGCTCTGCAACCGGACGTTTTTCGAACGTTTCGCGTATATTTCCAGTGAGGGCGGTTCGCAGCCGCTCCTGACTTCACCAGACAGCGGGACTACCGCAAGGCGGACATCGCTGTGGGCGCCGGCAGAACGCCGGGACACAGCAGCGCCTTCCAGTCCCGCGCCTTCCGTCTCCCACAGCCGCACGCCGGGCGGCTCTCGCCAGGGAGATGACGCGTGAGCGACAACGACGAAGAGTTCCTGGAGGACCTGGACAGCATCGCCGCGATCCTGGCCGACGGCTACCTCCGGTACCGCGATAACCGCCGCAAAGATCTACTTGATACCACCGCCGAAGCGAGCCCTCATGGACACGAGGTTAACGCCTCCGAGAAAGGAGAAGGATTTGCAGATTCAGATTCAAGCGCAGATTGAAGCGCTCCGGCGGATGACGGTGAGGGAGTTGCGCGGGCGGTACCGCGAGGTCTTTGGCGAGGAGTCGCGGTCCAATCATAAGCAGTTTCTCTTCCGGCGCATCGCATGGCGGCTCCAGGCTGATGCCGAGGGCGGTCTGTCGGAACGCGCCCGCCAGCGCGCTCTGGAGATCGCCAACGATGGCGACCTTCGGATTCGCGCGCCGAAAGGATTCGATTTCGATACCGCCGGCCACCGGTGCGTGCAGGACAAGATCACGCCGGACGCGGACCCGCGGCGGCCGCTTCCCGGTACTGTTTTGGAGCGCGAGTACAAAGGCCAGCAGATCATCGTGAAGGTCTGCGAGGACGGGTTTAGCTATAACGGGCAGCGCTACCGGTCCCTCAGCGCGATTGCGAAGGAGATCACCGGGACCAAGTGGAATGGCTACCTCTTCTTCCACTTGCCCGTGGGGAGCGGGAACGCCGATGAGAAACGGTAACGGCAAGACCAGCGGCAACGGCGCGGACTCGGTCGCGAAGCCGACCCGTTGCGCGATCTACACCCGGAAGTCCACCGACGAAGGCCTCCAGCAGGAGTTCAACTCGCTCGACGCGCAGCGCGAAGCGGGCGAGGCGTACATCCTGAGCCAACGCCACGAAGGCTGGCAATTGCTGCCGGCCCACTACGACGACGGCGGCTACACCGGTGGCAACATGGATCGGCCCGCTCTGAAGAAACTCCTGGTGGATATCGAGGCCGCAAAGGTGGACTGCGTAGTCGTCTACAAGGTAGACCGCCTCAGCCGGTCGCTGATGGACTTCGCGCGGATCATCGAAGTGTTTGACAAACGCGGCGTGAGCTTCGTGTCGGTCACCCAGCAGTTCAACACCACCAACTCGCTGGGGCGGCTCACGCTCAACATCCTCCTGTCCTTCGCGCAGTTTGAACGCGAGATCATCTCTGAGCGCACGCGCGACAAGCAGTCGGCGGCGAGGAAAAAGGGCAAATGGATCGGCGGGCACCCGATCCTTGGCTATGATATCGACCCGCGCGGCGGCCGCCTGATCGTCAACGCCACCGAGGCTGAACGCGTGCGGGCGATCTTCGATCTCTACCTTAAGCACCAGGCCGCCATCGCCGTTGTCGAGGAACTCCGGCGGCGCGACTGGGGCACCAAAAGCTGGCAGTCAGTAGAGGGCCGCGCGCACGGCGGCAAGCCCTTCACAAAAAACCGTCTGTACGGCTTGCTCACCAACGTGATCTACACCGGGAAGGTCAATCACAAAGGTACGATCTACGCTGGAGAGCAGGACGGGATCGTCGACGTGAAGACGTGGGACCGGGTTCAAAAGCTGCTCGGTCGCAACGGGGCCGCAAGCCGCGACCGCACGCGGAACAAGTACGGCGCGCTGCTCCACGGGCTGGTGTTCTGCGTACCCTGCGGTGCGCCGATGATCCACACGTACACGATGCGCGGATCGAAGCGGTACCGATACTACGTCTGCTACAACGCCCAGCAGCGGGGCTGGAACACCTGCGAGACAAAGTCGGTTGGTGCACCGGCGATCGAGGCGGCGGTCATCGAGAGCATCCGCAGGTTGGGAAGCGATCCGGAACTTGCGCGCCGCACGGTCGAGCACGCCCGGAGCCAGGTCGCCGCGAGAATCGAGCAACTGCGGAAGGACGAGGCAGCCGGCCGCGAGCAACTC
>JBAVIH010000071.1:0-1771 GCA_049686695.1 Bryobacteraceae bacterium
CCGAATGGGAGCCGCCTGCCATCGCGGACGCCCTGCCGCGCCTGCTCGCCGCGCCCGACATCTGTTCCAAGCGCTGGATCTGGGAGCAGTACGATTACCAGGTCCGCACCAACACCATCGCCGGGCCGGAGCGCGCCGACGCCGCCATTCTGCGCATCAAGGAGACCGGCACCGCCATCGCGTTGTCGCTCGATGGCAACGGCCGCTACGCTTATCTTTCGCCGCGCGAGGGCGCGCAACTCGCCGTGGCGGAATGCTGCCGCAACCTCTCGACGGTGGGCGCGCAGCCGGTGGCGGCCACCAATTGCCTCAACTTCGGCAACCCGGAACGGCCGGAAATCATGGCGCAACTGGTGGAGGCCATCGAAGGCATGGCGGATGCCTGCCGCTTCTTCGAGACGCCCATCACCGGCGGCAACGTCAGCCTCTACAACGAAACGCTGGGCGGGGGCATTTATCCGACGCCCGTGCTGGGCATCGTCGGGCTGCTCCGGATTGCCGCGCCGCTCGCGATTCCGTTCGTCAACGCGGGCCGCGCGGTGGTGCTGCTGGGCGGTCCCGGCGCCTGCGATGACGTTCGCTTCGGCTCGACCGAGTACGCCAAGGAAATCGCCGGGCAGCTGTGGGGGCTGCCGCCGGCGCTCGATCTCGATAAGGAAAAACGCGTGCAGGAGGCCATGCGCCGGATCGCCGCGGAAGGGCTGGCCGAATCCGCCCACGATCTGAGCGATGGCGGCCTGGGGGTGGCGCTGGCCGAATGCTGCTTCGGCGCCCGGCAGATCGGCGCGCAGGTGGATCTCGATTCCGACCTGCGGCCGGAGATCCTGCTGTTCCACGAAGGGCCGTCGCGCATCCTGATTTCCACCGCGAACCCCAAGGCGGTCTTGGGCCTGGCCGCGCAGCATGGCGTCGAAGCCATGGTCATCGGGACCACCATCGAAAACGGTCTCGATATCCGCCAGCGCGGCATCACCCTCGGCGCCTGGGAAATCGCCGCCCTCCGCCCCCTGTACGAGAACGCGCTAATGGGATGAGTTTTCGGTGTGGGGCGGGTTGATAACCTGCGCGCCGATTGTCTATCGGCGCAACCGGGCGCCAGGCGGTTACCATTCGGGATTTCGTAGCCTCTCTCGAAACGGTCGCGCAAGTTATTGATTCTGCGTCGAGAGGCTCGTGATCCGCCCTACCTAAACTGCAGCGTAATCCGGTTCTCTTTGCCGCCGTAGCGCAGTTCCAGGTCTCGCATTTTCTGCTTCTCCATCGGGAAGTAGAGCAGGCCGGAGACGGGCTGTTCGGTTTCCTTGTGCGGCAGCATCTTTTCGTCGAGGGCTTTTTCGAGCGGGTTGTCCTGCTCGTCGTTCGTGACGTGCACGGTAACCTTGTTGGTGTCGACTTGGCCGGAGCCGCCGGCGCCCACCGATATGCCATCGGACGGATACCCGTAAGGCCCGCCGGCAGGAACGGGCATGCCGCCGTAGGTCGGACCGGTCTGAACCCCGCCGCCCTGCTCGGTCCCTTTGGCGGGTGTGATCACCATCACGTTCTTGCCGGCCACCTGGCTGGCTTCGTAAGGTTTGGTGTGCTCGCCGTCTTTGTTGGTGCGCAGCACGAAATCGTCGGGGTCCACGGTGATTCGCTTGCCGTATTTCGGCTCGACGCGGACCTCGGCTACGAAGAAGTGGCTCTCCAGATCCGAACCGACGAGTTGCTTGATCTCCTGCGGGTCGATATACAGGGTTGCGGTGAGGATCAGGTCTTCGTTCTCGCCCTT
>JBAVIH010000072.1:0-3115 GCA_049686695.1 Bryobacteraceae bacterium
CCGCCGATGTGCGCCTGCTGGAGGTGCGCATCACCACGGCCGATCCGCCGCGCGCGCTGGCCGCCATCGCCGCCACGCTGGGCCTGCCGGCGCCAGTACGCATCGATTCGCCGGATGCGCTCTACAACGCCGAGCGCGAATTGCTCGACGGATTCCGCGTGGTTCCGCTGTTCCACCTGGCGGATGTCTACGGCGTTGCGCCGCGCGTCAAGGGCGGCCCGGGCATTTCGCCGCTGGGCCAGTGGCGCCTGGAAAACGTGTGGCTGGAAGGCGGCCGGCCGTGACCTTCCGCACACGCCTGCTGGTCGTCTATACGCTGACCGTCGTTGCCTCGGTGGGGATGGTCGAGTGGCTTGTCACGCGCGCCACGCGGGAAGCCTTCGAGCGCGTCGAGCGCCAGCGCGCCGACGTCCTGGTGGCCCAGTTCCAGCGCGAGTTCGACCGGCGCGGCCGGGAAATCGTGCGCGCCGTCAAGGATATCGCCCTTTCCGATGCCGCCATCAACGTCGCAATCTCCTCGGACGATTCCGCCTTTTACAACGAAGCTTCCTCCATGGCGCTCGCCCACGGCCTCGGGCTGCTCGAACTGGTTGGCGGCGATGGCGCCATCGTCTCTTCCGCGGAATGGCCGGTGCGTTTCGGGTATGTGGAAGGTTGGCTGGCCGCGCCATCCGGGTGGAAGCCGGGCGTGGCGTTCCTCCGGCGCGAAGAACTGCCGGACGGCTTTACCCTGGCCCTGGCCGCGGTGGAAACCGTGAATGCCGGCGGCCGGCAACTGTACGTAGCCGGCGGCCAACAACTCGATCAGGATTTCCTCGACACGCTGGTGCTGCCCGAGGGTATGCGCGTGCTGTTGTACCGCAACCTGGAGCCGCGCTTTGCGCCGCACCTGCTGGCCGGCTCCGCCGGCGCCGCGGCCGATGCGCCGGAATTCCAGCCGCTGATCGAACGGGTGATCCGCGAGCGGCGCCCGCGCGTGGCCACTTTGGGCAGCGGCTCCGCGGCGGAGACGGTCCACGCGCTGCCGCTTACCGGCATCGAAGACAACCTGCTGGCCGTGCTGCTGATCGCCAGCTCGCGCCGCGAACTGGTCGAGCTGGAGAATTCGCTCGGCCGCAACGGCGCCTGGGTGGCGCTGGGCGCCATCCTCACGGGCATCCTGATGGCGGCTTGGGCCACCGCGCGCGTCACCCGCCCGGTGCGGCGGCTGGCCGAAAGCGCCGGCCAGGTGGCTGCCGGAAACTGGAACGTCACCGTCGAGGTGACCTCGCGCGACGAGGTCGGCCAACTGGCGCAGGCTTTCAACCGGATGACGCACGAGCTGGTCGAGCAGCGCCAGCGCCTGCTGCAGACCGAACGCGTGGCCGCCTGGCGCGAGCTGGCACGGCGCCTGGCGCACGAGCTCAAGAACCCACTCTTCCCTCTCCAAATCACCGTCGAGAATATGCAGCGCGCGAGAGAGAGCCACCCGGCCGAATTCGACGAAGTGTTTCGCGAAGGCAGCCGCACCTTGCTCGCCGAGCTGGCCAATCTCAAGCAGATCATCGCCCGCTTTTCCGATTTCGCGAAAATGCCCGCGCCGGAAATGCAGCCGGTGAATCTGAACACGTTGGCCGCGGAAACCATGAAGCTGTTCGAGGCGCAGTTCGCCCAGGCGCGGGTGACGGCGCGGGCGGAGCTGGCGCCGGAGCTGCCCACGGTGGCCGCCGATCCGGAACAGATCGCGCGGGCGCTACGCAACCTGGTGCTCAATGCCATCGACGCCATGCCCGAAGGCGGCGCGTTGACGGTGCGCACCATGCCGCAAGGCTCCGGCGCGCGCCTCGAAATCTCCGATTCCGGCAAAGGCCTGAGCCAGGAGGAATGCGAGCGCCTCTTCACCCCTTACTACACCACCAAAACGCACGGCACCGGCCTCGGCCTGGCCATCGTGCAGTCGGTGGTCGCCGATCATCACGGCCGCGTTTCGGTGGAGAGCCAGCCCGGCAAGGGCACCACTTTTCGCATCGACTTAGGCTAACCTCAGATTTGGCGCACCTGCTGATTGTCGACGACGATGCCAACACCCTGGCATCCCTTTCCCGCGCGTTTCGCCTGGCCGGTCACGAAGCCACCGTCTGCGACAACGCCGCGCGCGCACTCGAGCTGGCGAAATCGCAGCCCTTCGACCTGATGATGTCCGATGTGGTGATGCCGGGCAAGGACGGCCTGGCGCTGCTCGAAGACCTGCGCGCCGCCGGCATCGCGCTGCCGGTGGTGATGATATCCGGCCAGGCCAACATCGAAATGGCGGTGCGCGCCACGCGGCTGGGCGCCATCGATTTCCTCGAAAAACCGCTCTCCACCGACAAGCTTCTGCTCACCGTGGACAACGTGCTCAAGCTGAAGCGCCTCGAGGAGGAGAACCGCGACCTGCGCCACCGCGTGGGCAAGCACGAGATCGTGCACGCGGGCGAAGCCATGCGCCGCGTGATGGCACAGGTGGATCGCGTCGCCTCGAGCGAAGCGCGCGTTTGCATTTTGGGCGAAACCGGAACCGGCAAGGAGCTGATCGCCCGCGCGCTGCACGACCGCAGCCACCGCAGCGCGGGGCCGTTCGTCACCCTCAACTGCGCCGCCGTGCCGGGCGAGCTGATCGAATCCGAGCTGTTCGGCCACGAAAAGGGTTCGTTCACCGGAGCCGCCGCGCGCCACCTCGGCAAGTTCGAGCAGGCCCACCGCGGCACCTTGTTCCTTGATGAAATCGGCGACATGCCGCTGGTGATGCAGGCCAAGCTGTTGCGTGTGCTCGAGGAGGGGCAGGTGGAGCGCGTCGGCGGCGACCGCGCCATCCCGGTCGACGTCCGCGTGATCGTGGCCACTCATCGCAACCTCGACGAGTTAGTCCGGAAGGGCGCCTTCCGCCAGGATTTGTATCATCGCATTTATGTCTACCCGCTGACGCTGCCGCCCTTGCGCGAGCGCACCGAGGACATCCAGCCGCTGGCCGAACATTTCGCCCGCCAGGTGGCCGAGATCAACGGCTGGAAAGCGAAACCGCTGACCCCGGAGGCGATTGCGGAGCTGGTTCGCTACCGCTGGCCGGGCAACGTGCGCGAGTTGCGCAACGTGGTGG
>JBAVIH010000073.1:0-10527 GCA_049686695.1 Bryobacteraceae bacterium
GCGCATCCTTGCGGACGATGATGCGCCCGTTGAACACCGCGCTCGAGCGGCCGTCCAGTATGCCCTTGTAGAGTTCGTGACTCGTCCCGTGCGGCTTGGCGTGGTCGATCACGGTGTGATTGTCCACATGCTGCGTACCGTTGACCAGGTACAGGCCGTTCACGGTGGCTTCGGCGCCCTCGGCCAGCGTCACCCCGATGTCATTGCGCACCAACGCACCGCCGAGCGAGATGTTATGGGTGGTGAAATTCGCGCTGCGCCCCAGCGCCACCTGCATGGTGGCCACGTGGAACGCCTCCGGCGACTCGCGCTCGATCTTGTAATGGTCGACCACCGCGCCATCGCCGGCGACAATTTCCGTCACGGCATTGGTGAAGTAGTGGCCCTCGCCTTTATAAGTCTCGACGATGGTGCACTGCGCGCCGGGCGCGACCACGATCAGCGTCCGGGGGTGCACGGCTACCGCGGCCGGTTCCTTCGGATCGCGGGCCACACTTATCGGAACTTCGTAAGTGATCTCGATCGGCTCCGTGAAAACGCCGCGCGGAACCCGCAGTGCGGTGCCAACGCAACACAGCAGGGCCGTGTTGAGCGCCACGAAAGCGTTCTGTTCGAACCCGGCGTAGCGGCCCAGATGGCGTTGGTACTCTTCCCCGGTCAGTTCCTCGATCGCGGACGGCGTGACCAGCAGCGTGTCCGCGTGACCCTTGCGGAAGGCCTGCCGCGCAATCGGCGCCACATTGGTGAATCGCCACTCTTCGTTGCGGGTGGTCGGAAAGCCCAGCTCGGTGAAACGGGCGAAGGCGCGTTCCCGCAGTGCTTGCAGCCACGGCTCCGCCGGCTCCTGCCGGGTGAATTCGAACAGCCACTTGCCAATCTGCTCCGCCACCGCCGTCATCGCTTGCCCACCACCTCGGCTTCGTCCTGGATCCCCAGCGCCGCGTAGCCGCCTTCTTCCAATTCGAGCGCCAGTTCCTTGCCGCCCGATTTCACGATCCGCCCGTCGGCCAGCACATGCACGTAATCCGGCACGATCTCGCTCAGCAGGCGCTGGTAGTGCGTCACCACGATCATGGCGCGGTCCGCGCTGCGCATGGCGTTCACGCCCGCCGCCACCAGCTTGAGCGCGTCGATGTCCAGCCCCGAATCCGTCTCGTCCAGAATCGCCAGCCGCGGCTCCAGCACCGCCATTTGAAAAATCTCGTTGCGCTTCTTTTCACCGCCCGAAAAGCCCGCGTTCACCGGCCGGTTCAGCAGCGCCTGATCCATGTTCATGGCCGTCATCTTTTCGCGGATCCGGTTGAGAAAATCCATCGCATCCAGTTCCGGCAGGTTATGGTGCTTGCGAATCGTATTCAGCGCGGCCTTCAGAAAATACATATTGCTGACGCCGGGGATCTCCACCGGGTACTGAAACGCGAGGAAAATGCCCTCGCGCGCGCGATCTTCCGGGGATAGCGCCAGCAGGTCCTGGCCGTCATAAATCACCTGGCCGCCCGTCACCACGTACAGTTCGCGCCCGGCCAGCACCTGCGCCAGCGTGCTTTTGCCGGAGCCGTTCGGCCCCATGATGGCGTGCACTTCGCCGGCCTCGACGGTGAGGTCGATGCCCTTCAGAATCTCCCGGTCGCCAACTTTGGCGTGCAGGTCTTTGATCTCTAACAATGCCATTCAGTCCCTCGTCTTCCACACAGTTGACAGGCGGAAGCGCCTGTCCCACGTTCCTGCAGGTCCTGCGCCCAAAGCGGGACAGGCGCTTTCGTCTGTCAACCCCCTGCCTGATGCCCTACCCTACGCTTCCTTCCAAACTCACGCCGAGCAGCTTCTGCGCCTCCACGGCGAACTCCATCGGCAGCTCGCGGAAAACTTCCTTGCAGAACCCGTGTACGATCATCGAGACCGCGTCTTCGCTCGAGATCCCGCGCTGCCGGCAATAGAAAATCTGGTCCTCGCCGATCTTCGACGTCGACGCCTCGTGCTCCAGTTGCGACGACGTGTTCTTCACTTCCAGGTACGGGAACGTGTGCGCGCCGCACTGGTCCCCCAACAGCAGCGAATCGCACTGCGAATAGTTGCGCGCGCCGGTGGCGTTCTTCAGAATTTTGACCCCGCCGCGATAGGTGTTCTGCCCGTGACCGGCCGAGATCCCCTTCGACACAATCGTCGAGGTGGTGTTCTTGCCGATGTGAATCATCTTGGTGCCGGTATCGGCCTGCTGATAGTTGTTGGTCAGCGCCACCGAGTAAAACTCGCCCACCGAGTGATCGCCTATCAAGAGGCAGCTCGGATACTTCCAGGTGATCGCCGAGCCCGTCTCCACCTGCGTCCACGAAATCTTCGAATTTACGCCCCGGCAAGCCCCGCGCTTGGTGACGAAATTGTAGATCCCGCCCTTGCCCTCTTTGTCGCCCGGATACCAGTTCTGCACCGTGGAATACTTGATCTGCGCGCGGTCGAGCGCCACGAGTTCCACCACCGCCGCATGCAACTGGTTGGTGTCGCGCATCGGCGCAGTGCAGCCTTCCAGGTAGCTCACATACGCGCCTTCGTCCGCGATGATCAGCGTGCGTTCGAATTGTCCAGTGTCCTTGGCGTTGATGCGGAAGTACGTCGACAGCTCCATCGGGCAGCGGACGCCCTTGGGCACGTAGCAGAACGATCCGTCGCTGAAGACCGCCGAATTCAGCGCCGCGAAAAAGTTGTCCGACGACGGCACCACCGAGCCCAGGTACTGCCGCACCAGCTCGGGATACTCCTGCACCGCCTCCGAAAAGGAGCCGAAGATGACGCCCATCGCCTTCAGCTTTTCCTTGAACGTGGTGGCCACCGACACGCTGTCGAACACCGCATCCACCGCTACTCCGGCGAGGATTTCCCGCTCCTGCAACGGAATCCCCAGCTTTTCGTAGGTGCGCAACAGCTCCGGGTCCACCTCGTCCAGGCTCTTGGGCGCGTTCTTCCCGCGCTTCGGCGCGGCGTAATAAATGATGTCCTGGTAGTCGATCGCCGGGTAGTGCACGTTGGCCCAGGTCGGCTCGGTCATGGTCAGCCAGTGCCGGTAGGCTTTCAAGCGCCATTCCAGCAGCCATTCCGGCTCGTGCTTCTTGGCCGAAATCAGGCGGACCACGTCTTCGCTCAGCCCGCGCGGGATCGAGTCGGCCTCGATGTCGCTGACGAACCCCCACTTATATTCCTGATTCGCAATCGTTTCGATGGTGTTGGTCGAATCGCTCACCGGCACGGACTCCTAAGCCATTGGCCTATAACCAGATTAGCCAATCTGTACTTTATAGTCAAGATTACTCAGTCAATGGATGCGACGGCGGGCCGAACGGTTGCGAAACGATGCCAAACAGTGGAGAAAAGGCTACGTTGCCGGCTCCGGCTTTCCCAATCGAAAACCCTGCCAGAGGCAAACGCCGACGGCCGCCTGCCAGATCGCAAAGCACAACGTGATGAACGCCCACTCGGGAATCGGCACCTGGTTTCCGACAATCACCCACCAGGCAAAAGGCAAGCCGCAGACACCGCCGGCGAGCGCGCTGATCCCCACGGCGCGCATCGGAGGCGCCTCGCGCTTCACCAGCGCGGCCGCCACGCTCACTCCCAAGCCGCCGATCAGGCCCGCCAGGTACATCGCCGCAATCCTTTGCAGGACGGGCCCATCCGTGGCGAGCCAGTGCGCCGTCCGGTAAGCCAGTTGCCAGACCGCGGCATCGAGAATCACCAGCGCGATGCCAGGCGCCAAGCGTCCCACGCACAGCCAGGCGGCGAAAATACCGAATGGAATCGGGAGCAGGTAGTTGCCCCAAGTGCTCCAGCCATCCAGGTTGACCAACTGGGAGGACACCGCGCCGCACACGCCAAACAGCAGCGCGGCGTGTGCCCAACGGATACTACTTTGTGACCACATCGCCACAATCTTACTGCCATTTCTCATGACAATGCAGTTTTTTCTTGCCGCGCGACTGCTCTGCCGCAGGCCCGGGCCGGCCATGGATGCCGCCCAGCTACAATTGGGAGTCACCATGAGCAAACTGCTGATCTTTCGATGGTGGAAGGCCGTCCTGAACGTCCACGAACGCCGCCTGCCCATTCTGCCCGAGGCGGCCGGCCGCATCCTCGACTCGCTTTCGAGCGGCGACGATCTGCTCTGGCCGGGCGAACAATGGCCGCCCATGGTTCTGGATCGCGGGCTTGCGCCCGGTTCATCCGGCGGGCACGGCCTCGTCAGGTACGAGGTCTCGGAGTATGTGCCGGGCCACCGGGTCGAGTTCGAGTTTAGGCCGATGGCACGACGCCTCCGCACCTTTCGGGGGCGCCACTATTTCGAGGTTCTGTCGCGCGGCGAGCAGGCAATTCTGCGGCACACCATCGATGTCGACACCAATTTTGCGACTTGGGTGCAGTGGAAGCTGGTGATCGAGCCCCTGCACGACGCGCTCCTGGAAGATGCCCTCGACAAAGCCGAGCGGGAGACCGGTCTGCCTGCGCCGCACCGTTCGGTGTGGTCCCTTCGTGTACGCTTCCTGCGCTGGCTGGTCCGCCGCCAGGCGGCGAAGACATCGCAGGCTAACTGACGGACGCTCGGAACGGGCGCCCCCAGAGCTTCCCATGTGCCCAATGAATACCACCCTGTGACCGCATCGCAACATTCCTGCTGCCATTTCTCATCACCATGCAGTTTTTTCTTGCCACGCCCCGTCTTTCGAAGGACACTGGTGGATTAAGGAGAGATCGTCCAGTTGGACAGAAATGGCCGTAAGGGCTCCGTGGTGGTCGAGCCCACCGAGCGATGGACGCCGCAGGTTGCCAGCGACTTCTATGACGTGGCGAGTTGGGGCAAGGGCTACTTTTCGGTCGGCGACAACGGCCACGTGCTGGTGCACCCGGAAAAGGATCCGGCGCGCTCGATCGATCTCAAGGAACTGGTGGACACGCTGGTGCTGCGCGGCATCGATCTGCCGATCCTGGTCCGCTTCGCCGACATCCTCAAGCACCGCCTCGGCGAGTTGCACACGGCCTTTCAAACTGCCATCGCCGAACATCGTTACCAGGGCGAGTACTGCTGCGTGTATCCGATCAAGGTCAACCAGCAGCGGCAGGTGGTCGAAGAAGTCATCGAATTCGGCAAGCCGTTCCGGTTCGGCCTGGAAGCGGGCTCGAAACCCGAATTGATCGCCGTGATGGCGCTGGCCGATAACGACACGCCCATCATCTGCAACGGCTTCAAGGACGACGAGTACATCGAACTGGCGATGCTGGCGCAGAAGGTGGGCCGCCAGATCATCCCGGTGGTCGAGAAATACACCGAGCTGCACCTGATCCTGAAATACGCCGCGAAGGTCGGCGTGCGGCCCAGAATCGGCCTGCGGGTCAAGCTGGCCAGCCGCGGCTCCGGCCGCTGGAAGTCGTCGGGCGGCTACCGCTCCAAGTTCGGCCTCTCCGCCACCGAGGCCGTGCGCGCGTTGCAGGAGCTGAAGGATCTCGGCATGGCCGATTGCCTCAACCTGCTCCACTTCCATCTCGGCAGCCAGATCACCAATATCCGCCAGATCAAGGGAGCCGTGAACGAAGCCGTGCGCGTCTACGTGGACCTGTACCGCGCCGGCGCCGGGTTGAAGTACCTCGACGTGGGCGGCGGGCTCGGCATCGATTACGACGGCTCGCAGACCGATTTCGAATCCAGCGTCAATTACACCCTCCAGGAATACGCCAACGACATCGTCTATCACGCGCAGAGCGTGTGCGACGAGGTCGAGGTGCCGCACCCCACCATCATCACCGAAAGTGGACGCGCCATAGCCGCCTATCACAGCGTGCTCGTCTTCAACGTGCTGGGCGTGTCCGGCATGGGCGACAGCGAAGCGCCCGCCGAACCGCCCACCGACGCCGAGCAGCCCCTCATCGACCTGCAGGAAACTTTCCGCGGCCTCACCGCCAAGAACCTGCTCGAGAGTTATCACGACGCGCAGCAGGCGCTCGACCAGGCGCTCAACCTGTTCAGCCTGGGCTATCTTTCGCTCGAACAGCGCTGCATCGCCGAGAACCTCTACTGGGCGATCACGCGCAAGATTCAGAAACTGGCCAGCGATCTCGACTATTTCCCGGAGGAACTGGAGGGCATCGACGCCATGCTCTCCGATACGTATTTCTGCAATTTTTCGCTCTTCCAGAGCATGCCCGACAGTTGGGCCATCAAGCAGCTCTTCCCCATCATGCCGATCCATCGTCTGGAGGAGCAGCCCAGCCGCCCCGCCGTGCTGGGCGACATTACTTGCGATTCCGACGGCAAAGTGGATGCCTTCATCGATCGCCGCGACGTGAAGCGCACGCTGCTGCTGCACCCCTTCGCCGGCGGCGATTATTACCTGGGCACTTTCCTGCTGGGCGCGTACCAGGAGATTCTGGGCGACCTGCATAATCTGTTCGGCGACACTAACGCGGTTCACGTCCGCCTGGGAACTTCGGGCGAGGTGATCCTGGATTCCGTGATCAAGGGCGATACCGTGCGCGAAGTGCTCAACTACGTGCAATTCTCGTCCGACCACCTGGTGGCGAAGCTGCGGCGCGACGCGGAGTCCGCCTTGCGCGTAGGCCGCCTCACCTACGAAGAAACCGGCGCTCTGCTCAAGTTTTACGAGGAAGGCCTGCACGGCTACACCTACCTCGAAGACGTGCACGAACGGTAGCGGAGCCGGCGCGTTCGCCCAATGCCGATCCAATAAGCCCGTGCGGCCGGATTCGTGGGGCGGACCCCCTGGTCCGCGCGGGACGCCCTCGTCCCGCTGTTCGCAGCGTTTCGTCGTGCCAGTCAATCCAGAGCGTCATCAGTGTCTTATACCAATCGAAGGCCGCGCCTATTTCAGCAGGTTCAGAATCTCGACGAGCTGACGGCGGACTTCGGGCCACGGATCGGTGGCGAACAGTTCCTGCTGGACCGTGATCGCGCGCCTGGCTCTCCCGCGGCGGCCCTCGGATTGGAGCGATTGCCGCGCGCCTTCGATGGTGTACCGCTTTTCGTAGAGCAGATGCTTGATGCGCAGCAGCAGTTCGACGTCCTTGCGGCGGTACAGGCGGTGACCGGTGCCGGATTTTTTCGGCTGCAGCACCGGGAACTCGCTCTCCCAAAAGCGCAGCACATACGGTTCGACACCCAGCAGATCGCTCACTTCGCGGATCTTGAAGTACAGCTTATCCGGGATGTCCGGAGGTCCGGACTGTAGCGCCACGTCGGTCATCGGTCATTCGTAATCCTAGCTCACTCGGTGGTCAATGTCACGATGTGCTGGCCGCGCGGAAGCAGCAGGGTATTCGGGCCGGCGTTTTTCGCCTTGGCGGGGAGCGAATCGATCTCCACCGTCCGCGCAAGGCGATCGAGCACGGCGATGGCACGGGCGGAGCTCTGATAGGTGAACTCGAGGGAATGCGCGTCGAGGCTGCGGGCCGCTTTCAACTCGCCGTTGAGCCGCAGCAGCCGCGGTCCGGAATCGGCCGGCGCCGCCTCGATGCTGTGCGCCCCGGCCGGCAGCCAAACGGTTTCCGCATCCCGCACCGGCCAGGGCTGGCCGTCCACCACTGCCGCGCCGCGCCACGGAACGCCCACCCCGCGGGCCGAGTCCACCACCAGTTTCGGCCCGATCCGTTCCACCCGGCTGACCGCAGCCGCGGCCGAGGGCAGCAGCCACAGATCCGGCGCCAGCAGCGAGTTTTCGAAATACAGCGTGACGCGCTCGAAGTTGCGCGCCGCGTTGTGAACCAGTTCGAACAGCTCGGTGCCGGTCTGCTGTTTGGTCGGGTAAACGTTCTGGTAGCGGTCGACGATATTCAGGTCGATGGCCAGTTTGTCGCCATGATTGGTGAGGGCGTGGTAGCGCTCCGCGATGGCCTGGTAGCGCTGCGGCCCCAGGTTCCACACCGTGGCCGGATCTTCGATCAGAAACGTGAAGCTGTGCGCGTCGAGCATGGGGAGCACACGCGCGGCATCGGCGCCGATGGCTTCGCGCATTCCGGTGTCGAAGCGGTCGTCGACCTGCGTCAGCACCAGGTCCAGATCCGGCTTTTCGCGGCGCAGGCTCTGGAGCACGGCCAGCCACTCCTCTTCCATCCGCCGGGCCAGCTCGGCGCGGTAATCCAGAAACTGCTTTTGCGCCGCACCGTCGCGGCTTCGCCCAAAAAGATCGATCGGGTCGACGCCGCCGAGCGCGCGGAACTCTCGGCGCACATCGTCGTTCATGGGCGTAAACCGAGCCGGGTTGCCGATCCCCTCCAGCGATTCGAAATACAGCTCGGCCAAATTCACTCCGTCCCAGTCGAAGCGTTTCACCAATGCCGCCGTGGCCTCCGCCGTAACGCGGAAGCAATCGCGATTGGTCAGGTTCATCAGCTTGCGCCAATCGAGCTGGGCATCCTGCAAAATGGCGGTTTTTTCGCGCCACTCCGGGTGCGCCGCCCAGAACTTCTCGCTGACGTGCGGCAGTTCCAGCCAGGCGTACACCAGGATGCCCTCGCGGTGACAGGCGGCAATCAACTTTTCGAGGTAAGCGTCCTGCTCGGGGTCGGCTTCCCAGAAATGCCAGGCGGCCACGTGGAGCGCCGCCACGCCGCTCGAGCGCCAGCGCGCCGCGAAGTGGTCCAGGTCCACCCGCGAGCGGTAGGCGGAATCGAAGAACGCCCACAGGCGGGCGGAGGCAAACGGCCGCTCCATGCCGAGATCGGTCAAGGCCTGCAAGACGTATGGGAAGCGCTCGTAACCGCGCTCGCCGGGCGGCACGGCCACCCACAGCAGAACCCCGGCGCCGCGCCGCATTCCCGCCATCATCGGCGTGCCGGTCCAGCGCTCGCGGGCGAACACCACGGCACCGGCGGGCAGGTCGAACACCGGCAACTCGAGCCCCTTCTCCCAGACGATGGCGAGGCCCGGCCGGTGTACGTCGGTCAGGCTGCCCACCTTGACGAACCCGGCTCCGCGCCGGAAACCGAACATTTCGGCCAGCGAGGATTCGCCCTCCAGAATCATGATCGCGCCTTGGTCCACCCGCTCGTTCCACTCGTTCGAAGCGGGCGTGCCGGTGCGCGCCACGAATACGTGCGCCAGGTTCGCCGGCTGGCGCACCAGCCCGATCGAAGAGAGTATCTCCGGCCAGGCGCCGGCGTCCGCATTCAGCACGCAGTAATAGGGCAGCGAAGCGGCCGAGGCCAGGCCGGCGGCAACCAGCGCGAACGCAGCAACCCTGGCAACCGCTCCCTGCAAAGGCAGGAAGAAATCGGTGCCACCTGCGAGTTGACAGACGAAAGCGTCTGTCCCACTACCGCTCCGAAAGCGCATCGGAGCCGGGCCCAGAGGGCACCCCGTCAGGGAGCGGTCATGCCAGGCCCTAACGAGTAAACGCATACCAGACCCCCGAGCGAAAGTCGTTGAAATTGGCCGGCAGGGCGCCCTCCGTGTTCAGCAGGTAGTGGCCGCGCAGCAGGCTGGTGGTGAAGTACATCGAGGGCGGCATCCACGCCGCACGTAGGCGCACGCCCGGCCCCGTTTCGAAATAATTGGCCCAAATCTGCCGCCGCACGTCGATCGTGAAATTCCCGTTCCAGAAGAACTGGGTGCGGAACGCGGCCGGCCCCATCGAGTAGCCGAACCGCGACTGGTCGTACACCAGGAAGTCGTTGCCGAACCGGCTGATGAAGACCGCGTCCGCGGCCGTGTCCGCGAACCAGCCGGAGGATTCGGCGCCGAGCGTCCGGCCAATCGCGTGCGCGTAGTTCAGTCCGCCGCGATAATCGGGCAACAGGTGGCCCGTGACGTAGCTCATGGCGCTGCCGGCTTCGAACCAGGCGCCGGCGCCGTGCCACGGCAGCACGCGCACACCGCCGCCCACGATGAACGAGCTTTCCGAAAGATATTGCGGCGAGACGGCGCCCACCGTCACCCGCGTGTCGCCAACGAAGCGCACGCTCAGGTACGGCTGCAGGCGCGTCTTGTTGTGCAGCTCGGTTTTGACCTGCGCGTACGAGAAGAAGTCGTGCCAGCGCGTGGAATAAATGGGATAGACCCAGAACGTGGTGCGGAATCGTTTCAGCGCACCGCTCAAGTTGCGCCACGCCTGGCGCCCCTCGCCGGCGACCTTGGGGTCGGGGCTGTGGCGCGCCAGCTCGAACCAGCGGGCCGCGGTCATGTCCTCATGCAGGATGTTGTAGGTCCAGCCGAGCTTGAGCATGGCCTCGAAATCGCCGGGGTCGTCTTCGTGAGCCACCTGGAGGTATTTGAGCGCGTCCTTCATATAGCCGGCCTTGATGCTGCGCTCGGCCATCACCTTGGCGTCGATGGATGCGGGAGGCGCATCGCCGCGCGCCTTGAGCACCTGAGGAATCCGGAGCACGGCGCGCACGCGGTTGGCGAGGTCCTCGTCTTTCCCCGCCAGCACGCGCTCGAACAGGGGCTCGGCGGCAATCTGCTCGCCACGGGCGTACAGCAGGAAACCGAGTTGGGTGGCGGCCAGCAGATCGTCTGGGGCGGTCTCGGTGAGC
>JBAVIH010000074.1:0-5793 GCA_049686695.1 Bryobacteraceae bacterium
GGCCACGTCCGGTGCCTATACTCCTGCAGGGGGCAATTTGAAACCGGGTCACGCGGTGCAACGTTCGTAAGGCGGCCATAGTGGCTTGTACTCCTCTTCGAGAGGAGAAAGGAACCGGTTCCTCCAGTCCCGGCTCATCGGCGTATTTTTGTGCGCCGCTGCGCCAAGAACAAAGATAGTAAACAGTGATTGAGTCTCGCGTAATATAGAAAAGACAAAGAGAAAACACACGCGGCAAAGACCGGCGGCGCTACGGAAGAAACACCCCCAGTGCGGCTATAGCCGCGTTTCCTCGTAACGCCGCCGGCCTCTGGTGTGCCCCCAAGCGGCCGAGCGGTTCCTGTCGGCGCATCCGGCTACTCGTTATGCAACGCCTCCATCGGATCGATACGTGTGGCGCGCCGTGCCGGAACGTAGTTCGCGGCCAATGCCACGCTGAGCAGCAACGCGGCGACTCCCGCCAGCACGACGGGATCGAGCGGCGCCACGCCGTAGAACAGCGCGCGCAGGCCCGACGCCAGCGCGGCGGCGCCGGCCATTCCGGCCACCAGACCGATCAGCGCGGTCTTGATCCCGCTCCGGATCACCAACGACTTGAGTTGGCCCGGCGTGGAGCCGAGCGCCATGCGAAGTCCGAACTCGCGCATCCGCTGGGCTACCCCATAGGAAACCACTCCATGGATGCCGAGGGCGGCCAACAGGATCGAAATGCCCGCGAAGACCGCCAGCAGTATGGTCGAAATGCGAGGCGCCGTATCGGTCAGCGATAGATAGTCGTCCATGCTGCGGATCTGAAACACCGGCTGGCCCGGATCCACCGACCACACCGCCTCTTTCACGGCTTTCACCACGGCCGGCGTGTCTTTCGTCGTGCGCACCGCCAGCGCCATGGCCTTGTCCGGAATCTGTTCATACGACGCGTAGATAGTGGGCTCCGGCTGTTTCTCCAGGCCATAGTGATGCACCTGGCCCACGATGCCGACGACTTCGCAGAATCGGCCGAACAGCCGCATGCGCCGTCCGATAGGATTCTGGTTTGGCCAATACTGGCGCGCCAGCGTTTCGTCGATCAGAATCACCGGCGGAGCGTCGCGACCATCGTGATCGGAGAACGGTCTCCCCTGGAGCAGTGGGATTCCCATCGTGGCCAGGTACCGCGGGCTGATGCGGCGGAAATCCGCCACCAGCGATTGCCCCGCGGGGAGGGGGCGCTCTTCGATCGTGAAGTATTCCCGGTCATTCTGCTGTCCGAGCGGAAGCACGTCGGTCAGGCCGGCGGATTGCAGGCCGGGGATTTGCTCCACCCGGTCGAGCACGTGCCGGTAAAACTCGGCCTGTTCGCGGCGGCTCTTATAGAGATTGTCGGTAGGCAGGCGCATGCGAAACGTCAGGACATGATCGGGCCGTATCCCCGGATTCACGTGTTGCAGATTCACGAAGCTCTTCATGGCGAGTCCGGCTCCGATCAGCAACATGGCGGCCAGAGCGATCTCTCCAGCCACCAGGAAACTCCACACCCCGGTCCGGCCAGGCGATGGGGAAGACGTTCGGCCGCCTGCCTTCAATGCGTCGTTCACGTCGGCGCGAGCGACAAACAGCGCGGGGATCAGTCCGAAGATCAGGGCCGCCCCGGTTGAAATCAGCAGCGCGAAGACGAGCGCGCGGACATCCACGCTGATCGCCGGCCGCACCGCTTCGGCCCCGGCCTCCGCCATCGGCAGCGTGCCGGGCAGGACCGCGCTCAGAAGGTCGACGCCCCAGACGGCGAAGAAGACCCCGAGCGCGCCTCCCATCAGGCTCAGCAGCAGGCTTTCGCTCAGGATCTGCGCGATCAGCCGGCCGCTTCGCGCGCCCAATGCCGCGCGAATTGCCATCTCTTTGCGCCGGGCCGTGACGCGCGCCAGCAGGAGGCTCGCCACGTTCACGCATGCCAGCAGCAGCAGCAGACCCACCGCTCCCAGCAGCAGCAGGAGCGCGGGCCGAATGTACTCGAAGAGCGCCTGTTTCATCCCGACCACGGTCACATCCCAGCCTGCCAGCCGCGGCGTCTGCGCATCGATGCGGCGCGCGATGGCGCTCAATTCGGCCTGCGCCTGGGCGAACGTCACGCCCGGCTTCACGCGGGCGATCACCCCGAAATCGTGATCTGCCCGGTTCTTGGCGCGCAGTTGCCCGACCGGCCACGGCACGTAAATGTCGCTCGGCAGCGGTTGCCAGAAATCGGGAGCCAACACGCCGATCACCGTGTACGGCTCGCTATTCAAGGCAAACGTCCTTCCGATGACGCGCGGGTCCGCTCCGAAGCGGCTCTTCCAAAACCCGTTCGTCAGCACCGCGACCGGATACCGCGCCTGGCCGGCGCCCTCAGCCGCCGTAAATCCACGCCCCAGAATAGTCCGGGCGCCGAGCATGGACAGGAAATTCGTGGTCACGCGCAGACCGGTTACCTGCTGGGGCTCGCCATCGCCGGTGAGCGTGCCCGTGCCGACCTCGAGCAGCGTCATGTCCTCGAAGGATTGGCTCTGCTCCTTCCAATCGAGGAAATTCGGCGCGGACGGCCCTTCGCGTTTGATACCGTCCTTCAAGTCCGTCTCCCAGATGAACGCAAGCCGGTCGGCGCCGGGATACGGCAACGGACGCAGCACCACCGAATTGACCACGCTGAAGATGGCGGTGTTCGCTCCGATGCCCAGCGCGAGGACCAACAGGGCCACGATGCTGAAGCCGGGCGCCTTGCGCAAGGTGCGCAAAGAGTAGCGCAAATCCTTCAGAAGAGTGAGCATCTGCTGGTTCGTGGTGCAAGCCGGGGTCCGTTTGAAAGAACTGCTTAAGTGCCTGAAACTATTGACTGCCGCAGGGATCGCGGCGGCGCGTGAGTGTCCGTTTTTGGGAACCCGCGCGAAGCGGCCGCGCGCCTACGGCAACAGATCGCGCGCGTCGATCTTCTTTTCCCTGGGCAGGGGAGCGTTCAGGAACCGCAGGAACGGCGTCATCGCGCGAAAGCGATCCACGATCTCCCGGTACAGCGTGGGCGAAGTGGCGAGGCCGGCGGGAAGTTCCACGTACAGGAGCAACTGCTTGAAGCGCAGCAGGTCGGCGGCGGGATGATCCGCGCAGAATCCTTTCGGCACGCGCGCCAGTTGCTCGCCCTGTAGTTCGCCCAGCAGCCGCCGCACTTTCGCGTTCTTGAGCACGCGTCGCAACTCCGCATGGTGTTCCGCGATGTGGTTGCGGATGGCCAGCAGCGTGGCCGGTTCCGGCATGTACACGCCGCCCCCCACCGCGACTTCCTTGTGCGAAACCGAGAAATAGAAACCGCCGTGCCCAAGCGCCGTGCCGCCGCGCAAACGGAAACTGGCCGCGATCTGTTCCTTGTACGGCTTCTTGTCCTTGCTGAAACGCGTGTCGCGATAGAAGCGGTAGATGGCCTTCTCGGGATCGGTCGCGTACTCCGGCGCAAAGCCCGCAAGCGCCCGGTTCAGCGCCGCCACCAGCTCGCGCATGGGCTGCTTCACGCTCTGTTCGAACACCGCCTTCCGCGGCAGAAACCAGTCGCGATGGTTGTGCCGTGCCAGGCCCTTGAAAAAACCGATCGCTTCCGGTGGAAAACCCGCAAAGCCGGAACGCGCCATAAACCCTCCCTTTATAATCGAGGTAATGCCGACCACCGAAGAGATGCGCGCGCATCTCGCCGCGATTCCCAATTTAACCCTTTCGGTCGACGTCCCGCTGGCGCGGCATACCCGCTTCGGCGTGGGAGGGCCGGCCGATCTGTACGCCGAGACCGGCGCGGAGGAGGCTTTTCTCGAGGCGCTCCACGCGGCCGAAGCCGCCGGCATTCCGGTGATGGTGATCGGCGGCGGCACCAACCTGATCGTCTCCGACCGCGGGTTTCGCGGCCTGGTGCTGCGCTACCGCGGCGACACCCTGCGCGCCGAAGGCAACCGCGTCACCGCCGGCTCCGGCGCCGAATTGCAGCGCCTGGTGGATTTCTCGATCGGCCGCGGCCTGAGAGGCCTGGAGACGCTGGCCGGCATCCCGGGCTGGACCGGCGCGGCCATCTATGGCAACGCCGGCGCTTACGGCCATTCGATCTCCGAACGCGTCGCCTGCGTGCGCTTCTTCGACGGTCTCCGCGTGCGCGCCTTCTCCAGCGCGGAATGCCAATTCGCTTACCGCGACAGCATTTTCAAGCGGCACAAAGAGTGGATCGTTTTCGCCGCCGAGCTGGAACTGGAACCCGCCGACCGCGAGGAACTGCGGCGCACCGCCGACGGCATCGTCAAAATCCGCAATGAGAAATTTCCGGTCACCATGCAGTGCGCCGGCAGCATCTTCAAGAACCTGTTGATGCGCGATCTGCCTCCTGCCGTGGCGGCCCAGGTGCCGGCCGAAACCGTGCGCGAGGGCAAAGTTCCGGCCGCCTGGTTCCTCGATCAAGTGGGGGCCAAAGGCATCCAGCGCGGCGATATCCGCGTGGCCGCCTATCACGCCAACCTGATATACAACGCCGGCCGCGGCACCGCCGCCGACTTGTGCTCGCTGATCGAGGATCTGAAAGCCCGCGTGCGCACCCGCTTCGGCTTCGACCTGGAAGAGGAAGTGCAATACGTAGGCTGAGATCCGCTACCATCTGGGAAAGCGGGCTCACCTGCTACTACTACGACAAGGAGTCTGTCATGCGATGTTCCGCGCTATCCGGCCTGCTGATCGCGGCCGCGGTCGCCTCGGCGCAGTCGGCCGCGAACCCGAGGCCGCCCGTCATCGACGTTCACGTCCACACTTTCGGCGGCTTTCCCGGGGCCACGCCGATGTGCCCCTTCAACCCGCAATTCCTGGCGGCCGACCCGCGCACCAAAGCCGATCCGACCGGTTGGGCCAAGCAGGACTGCACCGATCTGCTGGAGGCCTCCCAAACTCCCGAGGGATACATGAAGGCCATGCTCGCCGAGTACGAGCGGCTGAACGTCACCGCCGTCGTTATGGGCGACCAGCCGTCGGTGCGGAAGTGGAAGGACGCGGCGCCTGGCCGGATCGTCATGGGCACCTCTTTCGACCAGGCCATGTCGGGCGGGAAATACGTTCCCGTGGATGAGCTGCGCAAGGCCTTCACCACGGGCGGTTTCCAGGTGATGGGCGAGGTGGGATTGCAGTATCAGGGCATTTCGCCGAGCGATCCCTCGGTGGACGCCTATTTCGCCCTGGCCGAGGAACTGGACGTCCCGGTGGGCATCCACATGGGCACCGGAGGATCCGGCCGCGCCAACATCACCATGCCGAAATTCCGCGGCTCGATGGGCAACCCGCTCCTCCTCGAGGAGGTCCTGGCCCGTCATCCTAAGCTGCGCCTGTGGATCATGCACGCCGGCTACCCGATGATCGACCCGTTGCTGACCCTGCTCCAGGCCAACGCCTACGTGTATGTCGACGTGGCGGGGCTCATCTGGAGCTACCCGTTGAAAGAGGTTCATGCCTACATCCAGCGCATTGTCGAGGCCGGCTTCGAAGACCGCGTGATGTTCGGCACCGACCAGATGATCTGGCCCAAGCTGATGGCCACCTCGATCGGTGTGATTGAAGGCGCAACCTATCTCTCGCCCCAACAAAAGCGCGACATCCTCTACAACAACGCCGCGCGCTTCCTGCGCCTCGACAAGGTCGGCAAGAAATAGGCTGGGGCATGCTTCAGCTTGCCAACGCCCGCTTGCGGGCGTGTTTTTTCCGCGTCCGGGCGCCCGGCATTTTTCGACGAAGTCCTAAAGGTCAGCCGCAACGCGCCGATCTCTTAGTACT
>JBAVIH010000075.1:0-12963 GCA_049686695.1 Bryobacteraceae bacterium
GTTCGCGCCCGCGCGGCGGCAGCCGTGCTGCGCGCTCCTCTCGCCGGGCAGGTGTACGGGCTGGTGCTGCGGCCGGGCGCTTATCTGGCCGCGGGCGATCTGCTGGCCAACGTGGGACGCCTCGACCGGGTGCGCGTCCGCGTGTATGTAGACGAGCCGCTGCTCGGGCGCGTGGCGCCGGGGGAACCGGTCACCATTACCTGGGAAGCGCTGCCCGGAAGGCAATGGCGCGGCACGGTGGAGAAGATGCCGGCCGCCATTGAGCCGCTGGGCTCGCGCCAGGTCGGCCCGGTGATTTCGGTGATCGATAATCCCGGCCGCGAGCTGATACCCGGCACCAACGTGGATGCCGAGATTCGCACGGGCGTAGCCGATGGCGCGCTGGTGATTCCCAAGGAGGCGCTGCATCACGACGCCGCGGGCGATTGGGTGTTCCGGCTGGAGGGCGACCACGTGGCGCGCCGCGTGGTGAAGACCGGCAACTCGACGGTGACCCAGGTGCAATTGACCGCCGGGCTGGCCGAGGGCGATGCGGTGGCCATGCCGACCGACGTGCCGCTGGCCGATGGCGTGCGGGTGACGCCGGCACCGTAGCGTGCGCCGCGGCGTTCCGGCGAATCTCACGCGACCAGCGCGGGGCGGGATTCGAGATAGTTGGAGCGCACGGCGAAATCGTAAAGACCGTTGCGGAAACGCGGGTCGGCGATGCCGATGAGAGCTTCGGCGCGCTGCCGCAGCGTCTTGCCGTGCAGATTCACGGCGCCAAACTCGGTCACCACGTAATGCACGTCGGCGCGCGAGGTGACCACGCCGGCGCCGGGATCGAGCACCGGCACGATGCGCGAGATAGCGCCCTTGCAGGCGGTCGCCGGCAGCGCGATCACCGGTTTGCCGCCCTTCGAGCGGGCCGCGCCACGCACGAAATCGAGCTGGCCGCCGAATCCGCTGTAGGGCCGCGTGCCGATGGAATCGGCGCAAACCTGGCCGGTCAGATCCACTTGAATGGCCGAATTGACGGCGACCATATTATCGTTCTGCGCGATCACGAACGGATCGTTGACGTAGCTGGTCGGGTGGAACTCGAAGATGGGGTTGTTGTCGACGCAGTCGAACAGCACCTGCGATCCGAAAATAAATCCCGCCACCACCTTGCCCGGGTGGAGCGTCTTGCGCCTGCCGTTGATGACGCCCGATTCGATCAGCGGCACCACGCCGTCGGGACACATTTCGCTGTGCACTCCCAGGTCCTTGTGGCCGGCGAGGCGCGCCAGCACCGCGTTGGGAATGCCGCCGATTCCCATCTGCAGGGTGGCGCCATCGGGAATCATCGCGGCCACGGTATCCGCGATGCGCTCGTGCACCTCCGTCGGCGGTTCCTGATGGAGTTCGACCAGCGGCCGGCAGGTGGGAACCAGCGCCGTAATCTGGCTGAGATGCAGGAACGCGTCTCCCAGCGCGCGCGGCGTGCGCTCGTTCATTTCCGCCACCACGATGCGCGCCCGGCGCGCCGCCGTAAGCGTGCAATCCGCGCCCACGCCCAGGCTGACGAAGCCGTGCTCGTCGGGCGGGCAGACTTGCACGAAGGCGACGTCAATCGGCAACTGGTGCTCGAAAAGCCCTTCAATCTCGCTCAGACAGATCGGCGTGTAATCGCCGCGGCCCTCCGCCACCGCCTCGCGCACGTTGCCGCCGAGAAACAGGCCGTTGTGCCGGAAATGGCCGGCGTATTCGAGGCGGGTGTAGGCCAGCGTGCTGAGAGTCAGCATGTGGCACATCTCGACGTCCCGTAGCTCGGCTGCGCGGCGAACCAGCGCGTCCAGCAGCGTGACCGGGACGCCACACCCCTGCTGCACCCAGACCCGGTCACCGGAGTGGACCAGTTCGACCGCACGATCCGCGCTGGTAATCCTTTGTTTATAATCAGATAGCAGATTCATAATGCACACCACCTGAAAGAGGTGCCTATGGGCCCATAGCCATTATAAATCCAGCGAAACAGAGCTTCAACACTTTTTTATATCGGTATAAGGGCGGGTTATGAGAGAGTGCGCGGCCGGCGAATGTTATATTGGTCGTTCTCCCATGGCGAATCCGAAATACGCCGCTTCCGACAAGCCGGCGCCGGTGGCCGAACTGGTGGACACTCTCAGCGACGGAACCAAGGTGAAGCGCCGTCTCCCCCGCATGCGCGCCTGCGGCGAAAAAGACGCGAAAGGCAAGCTCTGCGCGGGGCACCTGAAGCGCTGGTATTTCTTCGGCGACGAGGTCAGGCAGAAGTTCGGAGCCAACGCGGAAATCTACCGCTGCGAGCACTGCAAGACGCTCTACCTGCCCAACCCGGACGAGCAGCCGCGGACAGGCACGCTCAGCTACTAACTGAGTGGATTCAACGCGGCCTATTGGCCAATCGGTCCGCGCGTAATGGAAAAACTCCGGCGGCAAAGACCGCCGGCGTGACGGCGGCCGGGCTGCCGTTTTCAGCGTATTTCGAAGATCGAACCGGGTGGCGTTCCGGGTGGAATCTGACTGACTTCGCCGGGGAGGAGATAGTGGATGTTCTTCACAACCTTCTGCGCGGCGGCATCGGGAACGAATGAGCCGGTGGAGTACAGGACCGGCGCGGCCGTTGCCGGCAAGCCGTAATCGGTCACGCCGCCCGCATAGATCACGACGTATTTTTGCGTGGCTGGCGGAAGCGCGTTGATTTCCTTCCCGACGGCGACCCAATCCGTGTTAAAGAAACCGCGCACGTTCGGGTTCTTCGCCCACGTAATGAAGTACTGCGTGTACGCGCCGGCGATGACGATGACAATAAAGAGGGCGGTGAGCGCCCCCATCCATCGCGGACTCAGTTTCGCCGCTAGCAATCGGTACAGTGCGAGCGCGCCAATAGCGGCGAGCGTCATCGCCGGCACGATCATGAGAATCGTTCGGAGCGCATGCGGGATACCCTGATAGGACAGTACCCCCGGAAGCGCGCCGAGGACGAACCAAGTCAAGAGAAAGAAAATCGCGCGCCGCTCACTCCGCGAAGTTCGCTCGCCATTTTTCCGTTGGAACAGATACGAAATGCACAGGACAGTTCCGGCCAGAAACAATATTCCCACCGGCCACCAGAGCTCCGGCGAACCGGCGATGTTATGCCGCCAGTTTTGGTCACCGCGCCCATTAAGCATCCATGCGGTCTTAGCGGCATTCTTTGCGAGGGCCACGATCGGTTTGCCGGAACCGAAGACCGAGAGTTGCGATACGCGGCCAAAGAAATCGGCCGGATGCCGCAGGCAGTACAACGCCATGGGAAGTGCGACGAGGACCGCGGTGATGAGGAACAGAAATGCGCGTTTCGCAAAACCGGGAGTCCTCCCGAACCATGGAACAAAAAGAAGGAACAGAAGGGGCGCGACGCGGAAGGCGATATAGGTATAGAAGCCGAGGCCGCAGACGACGCCGGCGCCGATGCCCCACAGCCAGACGTCAAGAGTGGCGCTTGCGCGAAACAGTTTGAACAAAAAATAACTCGCCCACACAAGGCAGAACGGCGCGAGGATCGCTCGAAAACCGATACGCGAAAAGTTGACGTGCCAGAACCCGGTAGCTACAAAGAAAGTGGCGAGAAGATCAAGCTGGTGGCGGTAAGCCGTAATGACGGAGCCGGCAGTCCATGCGCGGTTTACTCGTTCCGGCTTACCGATCGCCGCCGACTGTGTGTTCCCCTCTGCGAAGAGTTCCCCGAGCAACAAATAGACGCCGAGCACGGTGAGCAATCCGGCGACGGCGGCGGGAAACCGCACCGACCATGGCGCGGTATCGGGAAGCAGACGATATTGGAACGCGATAGCGAGGATGTCGATGTAGAGCCCTTCCCGGCCGTTGTCCTCGGGATAAAAGGCCTGGAACCGGCCGGTCTGCGCGACATGCTGCGCATTCACGCCGTCCATCGCCTCGTCCATGTAAAGACCGGGCGGGGTTGTCGCCAAATGGTAAAATCGGAAAAAAGCGGCCAAAACCAAAATGCCGAACAAGCAGGCATATCTGCTTCTGGCGGACATGCCATCATTGTAAACCTATGAGCCCGCAAAGTCAGGCGGCCACGGCTTCCGTGGAACTTGCCATCGTGATTCCTACTTTCAAGGAGCGGGACAACATCGAGCCACTGCTGGAGAGCCTGCGGCAGGCGCTCGGGGAAATCGAGTACGAAGTCATCTTCGTCGACGACGATTCGCCGGATGGCACGGCGGCGGCGATCCGGGCGATCTCGCGGACCAACCCGCGCGTGCGCGTCCTGCAGCGGATCGGGCGGCGCGGGCTTTCTTCGGCCTGCCTGGAAGGCATGATGGCCACGGCGGCGCCCTACATCGCGGTGATGGACGCCGACCTGCAGCACGACGAGCGGATCCTCCCCGCCATGCTGAGCGAACTTAAGGAGGGGAAGCTCGACCTGGTGGTTGCCACCCGTAACAAGGAAGGCGGCGGGATGGGCGAGTTCGCCGGACATCGCGTCCGCCTGAGCCATCTTGGCGGGCGGTTGAGCCGGATCGTGTCGCACACCGATCTCAGCGATCCGATGAGCGGTTTCTTCGTGGTGGACCGGAACTTCCTGGAGGAAGTGATTCATTCCGCCTCGGGAACGGGCTTCAAGATTCTGCTCGACCTGGTGGCATCGGCGCGGCGTCCGGTCCGCTTCGCGGAAGTGCCTTACACCTTCCGGAAACGCGTCCGGGGAACCAGCAAGCTGGACATTCTGGTCGGCATCGAATACCTGCAATTGCTGCTCGATAAGACCATCGGCGACGTGATCCCTCCCCGGTTTCTCATCTTCAGCATGGTGGGCGCGCTGGGATTAGTGCTTTCGATCGGCGTGGACTACTTACTGTTCCGGGTTCTGAACATGCAGTTCTTCCTGGCGCAGGCCATTACGACCTTTGTCGCCATGACCGCCAACTTCTTCCTGAACAACAGCCTGACTTACCGCGACCGGCGCCTGCGAGGCCAGCGCGTGTTCATTGGACTGATGACCTTTTACGCCGCCTGCTTCATAGGCGCCCTGGTCAATGTCCGGATCGCCCAATTCACCTGGGACGCCGGAATGCCCTGGTATCTCGCGAGCGGCTTCGGGCTGGCGGTCGGCGCGGTGTGGAACTACGGTGTGACCTCGATTACAACCTGGCGCCAGGCGCGCGAGCTGGCGGCCGTGCCGGCGAAGGCTGAACTAACGAACCTCGAAGGAACCAAAGGTCAGTCCTAAGTCCCGCAGGTCCCCCGCAGCCCGGAAGGTACGATCCAATTGAACCGAGATCTCCATTCTTGTCTTACCGACAAACTTCGGCGGCAATGGAAAGGCGACGTCGAAGGCGGCATCGCCCTGGGTGAGGCGCAGTTGTCCGATCTCTTCGCCTTCGACCAGGATCCTGCCTGTGAGCGGCCCCGCCGCGACTTGGGCGCCGGGGCAGTAACCGGCAAGATGTAACTGCTGATTCGCGGACACGGGACCGGCTAAGACCACTCCGGCGCTCTTCCCGGTCCAACGATGCGCGCCCTCGGGATCGTACCAGATTCCACGCAGGTAGTCCGAGGCAAGTGCGTTCGCCACATCCACGCGGCGTGGCCACAGAAGCGGTGAGGCTTGCGCCCGAGCCTCGAAAAGAGAAGTGACATTTTGAAGCTCCGGGCCGGCGGCGGAGAGCACGATCACCTGGCGTTCGAGAAGGCCGCGCTGAAGGTCCGCGGGATCGGGGAACAGGGAGGAGAGATCCTGATTCGCCATCACGCTGTTGGCGGTCAGCGTCGTGCGCTGGGCCGGGTCCACGTAGACACCCGAGACGCCGAAGGCCTGAAAAGCGCCATCCCAGAAGGCGCCGTCAAAGATGGTCTCATCGACGCCGGTGATGACGAGGGTACTGGCCGGCCTGGCCTGCCGGGCGGACAGCGCGCCCAGAACCACGTCTTCCACACGCTGACTGCGGGTATACCACCACTTACAAGCCATAGCGGAATAGGGCACCTGTACGAAAAGGTACAAAGATAGCAGAGCACCGGCGATCAGTCTGGCCCACCAGCCGGAACGGAACGCCGAATCGGCGGCGAATGCTCCCACCAGCCCGAGTCCCATCACCGGGAGAGCCAGATAGTAATTCGATACGTGCTCTTTGAGGGGCAACACGGGGAGCAGTAACACCAGAAAACAGAACAATCCAAAGGCCGGCGCCAAGTTCCTGCGCAGGGCGGCATACGCCACGTAGATCAGTATCCCCGCCGTGAGCGCCACCATGGTGACAGTCGATAAGAGCACAAAACGCGGCTGCCAGCCGTGCCAGTCGAGCCAGTCGCGTGGTATCAGCGCCCACTTCCAGTAAGTGATCAGCGTACCGAAGATGGAGGAATCGAAATGCACGGAGTATGTCCCGGCCTGCTGTTTCGGAACATACAAAGAGTGAAAAACCCAGAAGAGGATCGACGCGCCGAACAACGGGAGGGTGGCGAGGAAACGCTTCCGCGCGCGCACCAATGTGTAGGCCGCAGCAATCGCCGGGTAGACGATGATGGACTCCATCACGCCGAAGCCGAGGAGAAACACGATCCACTGAAAGAAGTAATAAGAGCGTTTGCCGGTCTCTATGTACCGGATGAGAAAGTGCAGCGCGACGAGGATGCAGGTGCCGGACAGGATGTGCATGTAAGCCGACGTCCAGGCCATGGGGAAGGCCAGGGCGCCATTGGCGGTCCACAGAATCGGGGCCAGGAATCCGGCGATGCGGGAATTCGACATGCGGCGGGCCAGGGACGAGATCAGCGCCAGGTTGGCGGCCTCCGTCAGGAAAACCAGCAGGCGGGCGGGAAAGGCATTGGTTCCGAACAGAGTGCCCGCGCCCAGCAGGAACAGGCGCTCGCTGAAAGGCCGGAATGTGCCATGCACCGACGGCCCAAAGACCGCAAGCAGGAAATCGTGCCAGTTGTCGATGTGGAATCGTTGACCGAGCCAGACGAAGTCGTCCTGCTGATACCAGGCTCGAAGTCCCCAGAAATAGATGGCCAGACAGAAAACCGGCGGGACCAGCCAGTAGGCGAGGCGTAACAATCCTTCCCGGCGGGCACTGTGAAACGTAAGAGTAGGAGAGCTCATTTGGAGTTGGCTGGTGCGAGCGCGCCTCTTCGCCGTAGCCCGAGGGCCGCGAGCGCTTCGCCAGCGCCGACATCATAGCATGATTGGGGCGTGGCGGACGGGAGACCGGTTTGGACCGGTTTGGGTTACATCGTTAAATGGCTTGACACGAGATTGAAAGAAACCTCGAAAGAGACCAAGAAAAACGGGCAAGCTAAAGCATGCCCCACCCAGCCGGGAGCGCGCGGCTTGACCTTTGGGTATAATCGGAGCAGATGGTTTTCGTCACGCCCGCGAAAACGGGCCGTCGAAAGTCCGAGCGGTTTCCATCGGAATCTCTCTTCTTGTCCCTGTTTTTCCCATGGAGGTACCAGTCACCCACAGCATGAAAGCCAGCGTGCGCATTCAAAGAGGTGTCGAGAATCTGTTCGGCACCCGCGACGAAAACATCCGGCTCATCGAAACCGGGTTGAGCGTCCACACCCAGTTGGTCGACAACAACATCGAAATCGAAGGCGAGGCGGAGAACGTCACCCGCGCGGAGAACATCCTGGAGGATTACAACGCGCTGGTGCGGGAAGGCCACGTTTTCAATAACGGCGATCTGAACAGCTACCTGCGCGTGGTGACCATCGATGCCGAGGTGTCGCTGCGCGCGTTGGTGCAAAGCGGCAAGCAGCGCAATTTCGGCAAGAAGATGCTGGCGCCGAAGTCGGTGAACCAGCGGCGGTACCTGGAAGCCATCGAGCGCAACGACCTGGTCTTCGGGATCGGCCCGGCCGGCACCGGCAAGACCTACCTGGCGGTGGCGATGGGCATTTCGGCTCTGATGAACAAGTCCGTCGCGCGGATCGTCCTCACGCGGCCGGCGGTGGAAGCCGGCGAACGGCTGGGATTCCTGCCGGGAACGTTGCAGGAAAAGGTGGACCCGTACCTGCGCCCGCTCTACGACGCGCTTTACGACATGCTCGACAGCGAGCGCGTCGAGAAACTGCTGGAGCGCAACGTGATCGAAGTCGCGCCGATCGCGTTCATGCGCGGCCGCACGCTGAACGACAGCTTCATCATCCTGGACGAGGCGCAGAACAGCACTCCGGAACAGATGAAGATGGTGCTGACGCGCCAGGGATTCAGTTCGAAAATGGTGGTGAACGGCGATATCACGCAGATCGATTTGCCGAACGGCCGGCGCAGCGGGTTGATCGACGCGATGGAAGTGCTGAAGGGCGTGGAAGGCATCAGCTTCGTGCCGTTCGACGAGCGCGACGTGGTCCGGCACTCGCTGGTACAGCGTATCGTCAAGGCTTACGAGCGCTATAACGACAGCATCGGCGCCGGCCGGCAACTCAGTTTGAAGCTCTCCGAACCTGCCGTGGAGGCCGCGCCCGCGGCAGAGGCCGCGCCTGCCGCCGAAGCCGCTCCCGGCGAGACTGCGCCACGCGCCTGAGCGCCCCAATGTCCGCACCTGCCGGCAGTACGGTTACGTTCTCGAGGGAGCAGGCCGAGGTGCGTCCGGCCGCCGTGCTTCGCTTCGCGCGCAAGTTGCAGGCGGAGGTCGCGGGCGGCCGCGCGTTCGATTGCCTGATCACCGGGGATGCCCACATGCGGCGCCTGAACCGCGAGTTTCGGGGTAAGGACGCGACCACCGATGTGCTATCGTTCCCGGCCGGCGATATACAGGCGAGCCAGAATGACGGGACATCGACAGGCGACAAAGACCGATCGCCTGTCCCACTACCACCACGAGCCGGCGACATCGCCATCTCGCTCGCTCGCGCCCGCGCGCAAGCGCGGCGGTTCGGACACTCGACGGAGCGGGAGATCCGCATCCTGATGCTGCACGGCGTGCTGCACCTGGTGGGCCTGGATCACGCGAACGACGGTGGGCGGATGGCGCGGGCCGAGAAACGCTGGCGCGAACGCCTGGGCCTGCCGGCGGGCCTGATCGAGCGGGTGCGGCCGTGATCCTGGCGATGATCCTGGCGGCGCTGGTGGCCACCCCGCTACTGGGGCTGGTGACGTTCGTGCAGCTTCTGTATCTCGAAAGCATGCGCCTGCGCACGCGCGACCTGCCTGCGCTCGAATTCTTCAAAGACACGCTGGAAGACAAGATCGGCCTGAAGACCGAAGACGGCGCGGGCGCCTTTTCGCTGATCAAACACACCCTGCTGGTGCTGCTCGGCATCTTCTATTTCGCGTGGTTCGCCGGCGAGGACCCATGGGACGCGGCGGTTTTCTTCCAGGCCGCGCTGACGGTGTGGCTGGTGATGATCGCGGTGGCCTACGCGCTGCCGCAACTGCTCTACCGCCGCACGTCCGCCCGCTGGCTGCTGCCGCTGCTTTCGCTGCTGCGCGGCCTGGCGTGGCTGGCGCGGCCGTGCGTGGCGCTGCTCAGCTTCTTCCAATCGCTGATCGACCTGGCCGACAATTCCAAGGCCGACGAGGAGGAGCCCACCCCCGCGGAGAACATCGACGCGCTGATTACGGCGGGCAAGGAAGAAGGCTTGATCGAAGAGCAGGACCGCAAGCTGATTCAATCGGTGGTGGAATTCGGCGACAAGGTGGTGCGCGAGGTGATGACGCCGCGGCCCAGGATCATCGCGATTCCGGCCGATTCGAACCTGGAGGAACTGCGGCAACTGGTGATCCACGAGCAGTACTCGCGGGTTCCGGTTTTCGAAAAGAACATCGACCAGATCATCGGCTTCGTCCACGTGCGCGACATGTTCGAGCTCGAAGAGGACGAGCGCGCCAGGCGCCTGGTGCGGGAACTGGTGCGCCCGATTCCGTTCGTGCCGGAGACCAAGCCGGTGAGCGACCTGATGCGCCACATGCAGCAGGAAAACACCCACATGGTGATCGTGGTCGACGAATACGGAAACACGGCGGGCCTGGCAACCATGGAGGATCTGCTGGAAGTGATCATCGGCGAGATCCGCGACGAACACGAGCCGAGCACGGACGTGCTGGAGGACGGGCACGGCGGTTTCATCGTGGCCGGCAACTTCGATCTGGACCGCGTGGCCGACCTGTTCGAATCGTTCCACCGCGAGGAGGACGTCGAATCGACCACCGTCGGCGGCCTGGTCAGCGAGTGGCTGGGGCGGGTGCCGAAGGCCGGCGAGTTGGTGGACCGCGACGGCATTCGGGTGGAGGTGCTGGCCTCCGACGAGTGGCGCGTGGAGCAGGTTCGCATCAGCAAATCCCAGGCGGTGACTCATGAGTGATCCATTCCGGTCCGGCTTCGTTTCCCTGATCGGGCGCCCCAACACGGGCAAGTCGACGCTGCTCAACGCCCTGGTGGGGCAGAAGGTGGCGATTGTGGCGGACAAGCCACAGACCACGCGCACCTCGATTCAGGGCGTGCTTACGATGCCCGGAGCGCAGATCGTGTTTCTCGACACGCCCGGCATCCACCGCGCCGATACGGCCCTCAACAAGCGCCTGATGGATGCGGTGCGGGCCGCGGTGGAGGAACGCGACCTGCTGCTGCTGCTGGCCGACGCCGCGCGCACCTTCGGCAAGGAAGACCGCCAGGCGATCGACCTCGCCCGCAAAAGCGAAGCGCCGGTGGTGCTGGTGCTCAACAAGATCGACCTGGTGAAGGACAAGGCGCTGCTGCTGCCGATGATCGAGCAGTATCGCGCCGCCTTCGAGTTCGCCGATTACGTTCCGGTCTCGGCCACCAAGGGCCAAGGCCTGGACGAGTTGAAGAAAGTGATTCTGCAACACCTGCCCGAGGGCCCGGCGTATTTTCCCGAGGATCACGTCACCGACCAGCCGGAGCGGTTTCTGGCCGCCGAGCTGATTCGCGAGAAGATTCTCGAAGCCACCCGGCAGGAGGTGCCGCATTCGGTTGCGGTGATCGTGGACCAGTGGGAAGAGACCGGGCGGCTCACCCGCATCTTCGCCACCATCCGCGTGGAGAGGGCCGGGCAAAAGGCCATCGTGATCGGAACCAAGGGCGCCATGCTGAAGAGAATCGGCACTCTGGCGCGGCACGAGATGGAGCGGCTGTTCGGCGTGAAGATCTATCTCGATCTGCACGTGCGCGTGCAGCCGGGGTGGCGCGAAAAGACCGCATTCTTGAATGCGCTCGACTGGCGTACAATGGCCGGAGACGACGATGCATAAACTATTCGCTATTTCGATGGTCCTGATTCTGCTGGCCGCCGCCTGCCTGGCCGCCGACAAGCCGGTCAGCGACGACGTGATCTACGATCAGGTGCGCATCAGGCTCTCCGGCGATGCGATTGCCAAGGGCGGTGGTTTCACCGTGGACGTCAAGCAGGGCGTGGTGACCCTCGCCGGCGTGGCCGAGACGGAACGGCAGAAGGACCGGGCCTCCAAGCTGACGAAGAAGGTGCCCGGCGTCAAGCAGGTGATCGACAACATCTCCGTCGCCAAAGGCGGTAAATGAACGGCGCCAAAGGCGGCAAATGAAACGCGTGGCGCGTTGGAGCGCGCTGGCGATTTGCGCGCCGTTGCTGCAAGCGCAGGATTCCACCCGTTTTCAGGTGGAGTTGCTGGCCAAGGGTTACACCTACACGGACGGTCCCGCCTGGTCCAGGGACGGCTTCCTGATTTTCAGCGATACCCCGGCCGACCGGTTGCTCCGGTGGGTTCCCGGCCAACCTGTCGCCGTCTATCGTGAAAACGTGCAGGGGCCGGCCGGCAACGCGTTCGACAGCCAGGGCCGCCTGTACACCTGCGAAACCAGGGCCCGGCGCGTCACCCGCACGGACAGGAAGGGCGCCCTCGAGGTGCTGGCCGAACGCTGGGAAGGCAGGCGCCTGAACGCGCCGAACGACATCGCGGTGAGCCGCAACGATCACGCCTATTTCACCGACCCCGCCTTCGGCAGCCAGGCAGATCGTCGCGAGCTGGACTTTTACGGCGTCTACCACATCCCGCCCAAGGGGCCGCTCGAAATCGTCGCCAAACTGACTGGCAGGCCAAACGGCGTCGCGCTTTCTCCCAACGGCCGCGTGCTGTACGTGACGGATTCGGACAATCGCAGCGTTCTCGAATACGATCTGGATCGCGATGGCCAACCCGCCGGCCAGCGCACGCTGATCGAAAACACCGGGGCCGTGCCCGATGGCATCCGCGTGGACGCAAAGGGCAATCTGTACGTGGCCACGCGCGGAATCGCGGTGTATAGCGCCGCCGGCCAACTGCTCGATACCATTCCGCTGGACGATCCGCCTTCCAACTGCGGCTTCGGCGAAGCCGACGGCCAATCGATGTTCATCACCGCCCGGCGAAACGTGTATCGCGTGCGCCTGCCGGTCAAGGGAGCCGGCTTCGATGAGCGGCGGTAGATCCGGAACCAGGAAGCCGTGGGCAGGCGGAACCGCCGGGCAAAGTGGGACAGACGCTTTCGTCTGTCAACCCGCGGCTGATTCCAAAAAGAAAGACGATCGCCGCTATCCCAAGCGGCCAATCATAGGCGTTGGCGCGCTGATCTTTCGCCGCGGCCGCATTCTCATGGCGCAGCGGGGCAAGCAGCCGCTGAAGGGCGCGTGGTCGCTGCCCGGCGGCGCGCTGGAGATCGGCGAGTCGCTCGACGCCGGCATTCGCCGCGAAGTGCGCGAGGAGACCGGACTCGAAGTGAAGCCGGTGAAAGTCTTCGAGATTTTCGAGCGCATCATGCGGGATTCGCGCGGCGCGCCGGAATATCATTACGTATTGATCGATTACATTTGCCGCGTGACTGGCGGCGACCTGCGGGCGGGCGACGATGTGTGCCGCGTGGATTGGGTACTCCGGCGCGACCTGCCGAAATTGGAGATCACGGAAGGCACGCTGGCGGTGATTGAAAGAGCGTTCCAGGACAGGTAGGGGCTGCATCGGAATCAGGA
>JBAVIH010000076.1:0-2144 GCA_049686695.1 Bryobacteraceae bacterium
GCATGAAGAACACGATCGTCCGGTTATAGATCGCTTGCAGCCGGTCCAGCACGCCCCGCCGTTGGGATGCTGCCGGGCCCGATCCATGCTCATGAAGCCCCTTGCGGATGAAGAACCGGCACAGCAGGGGCGTCAGTAGAATGGCGACTAGAAAGGATACCGAGAGCGCCACGGCTACGGTCACCGGCAGAGCTTGAATGAACTCCCCCACCGAGCCCGTCAGAACCAGCAGCGGCAGGAACGAAGCGATAATCGTCAGCGTCGCCGTGAGCACCGGTACCAGTACCTCGCGTACGCACTGCCAGGCTGCCTCGCTCCGTGGGATGCCGCGGTCCAGGCAGTCTACGTAGTTGTCGGTGATGACGATGGCATCGTCTACCACAATCCCCAACACCACGATCAGGGCCGCGATCGAAACCTGGTGCAACTGAATGCCGATGCCGTTCAGTACACCCAGCGACGTGCATATGGTCACCGGAATGGCCACCGCCGCAATCACGGCGACGCGCAGCGGCAGCAGAATAATGGTCACCAGAATCACCGCGCCGATGGCCAGCAGAAACTCGCGCCCCAGGCTCGCGATGCGCTCCTTCACCACGGCCGGTTGATTGGCCACCAGGTCGAGATGGACGTCCGGAGGCAGAATCGTCCGGAGCTTGTTGAAGACGTCGCCGAGTTCGTCGCCAAGCTGCACGATGTTCTTGCCCTTCTGCATCTCGATGGAAAGCAGAACACTGGGCTCGCCGTCGTACCGGACCACGAAGTCGGGATCCTGATAGCGCCGCTCCACATCGGCGAAGTCGCGGATATAGACCGGCTGCCCGGTCCGCGAAACGTCTACCAGCACGCTCCGGATCTGGTCCTCGGTGGTAAAGAGGCCGGTGGTGCGCAGCGGCACCTTGGCCGTCTCGGCGTCCAGGCTCCCGGAGCTCTGGATGATGTTGCGCTGCTGCAACGCCTGAATGACGCGCAGCGGGTCGGCGAAGTACTGCGACAGCCGATCCAGACTGCTGGTGATCCGGATTTCCTCGGTCTGCTCGCCGTAGGTGGCCAGTTTGCCCACGTTGCGCACGGTGCGCAGTTCGTCCTTGATGCGGTCCGCGTAGTCGTGGAGCTCGCGATATCCGTAACGCTGGCCGTGAATGGCGACCAGCATCGCCACCGTGTCGCCGAAATCGGAATCGACCAGCGGCCCGATGACGCCCTTGGGGAGTTCCATCGCGGCGGTTTCGTTCATTTCATGGCGCAGCTTGGCCCAGAAGGCCGGGGCGTCGCGGACGCTGTCTTCCAACCGGACTTCGATGATTACCAACCCTGGCCGGCTGGTGGAAGACGTCTTCTGTTTGAGCACCTCCGGGAACTTGAAGATGTGTTCTTCCAGTTTTTGAGTGACCTGTTTCTCCACCTGTTCGGAAGTGGCGCCGGGGTACGCCGCCAGCACCAACCCCAAGCGGATGGTGATGCTCGGGTCTTCCGTCCGCGGCATGGTCAAGAGAGCATGGATTCCCACGCCGACCGCCAGCGCCGTCAGAATGGCGGTAACCATGGGGTAACGCAGAGAAGCTTTGACCGGATTCATATGGTTTATCTCGCCTCCGGCGCGCTGGCCACCACGGTGACCGCGGATCCATCCCGCAGCTTGCTCTGTCCCCCCAGCACCAGCAACTCCGCTCCCGATAGTCCGTTTTTGATCTCCACCTCCGTCCCGTACACCGTGCCCAATTCCACGCGCCTGGAGTAGACGCGCCCCTGGTCCGGGAAGTAGACGAACACCGTGCTGGCCCCTTGGGGGTCGTGAACGATCGCATCGCCCGGCACGGTCATCAGGTCCAGTTGGCGATCGCCACGGATGCGCGCTTCCGCGATCATGCCGAGCCGCAAGGCGTGTTTCGGGTTGGGAACTGCGATGCGAACCATGTAGGTTCGGGTGCTCGGGTCCGCCGCCACATTGATGACGCGCACCACCCCCTGGAACGTGTCGCCAGGCAGCGCAGGGATCTGGACCATCGCCGTCTGACCCGTGCGCACCAGGTGAATATCGGTTTCCGGAACCCCGACGCTGATCTCCACGGGATCCAGTTGCACGATCTGGAACACCGGCCGCCCGGCACTCGCCATGTCGCCGATTTCGATGGAGCGGTTCG
>JBAVIH010000077.1:0-19512 GCA_049686695.1 Bryobacteraceae bacterium
CAAGTCAAGACTTTTTGCGAACGCGAAAATAGGCGGGATTCAGGAGCCTATCTGGCTGAGAGACTCCGCCTTGCTTTCTCAGCGCCCTGACGTCTTCTGTGGAAATGGCGTTACGAGACTGCTGGGCTTCACGGGATCAAGGCCTTCTGGATCGGCTCGACCCACGCATCCTTGGCCATGTCCCAGACGATAAAGTCGGAGTCGAACTGCCAATAGGTCCAGGCCCATCCCAGCGACTCCGCCGTGCGCGCCACCCATGACGTGTAAAGAACCCGCGATTCCAGAGGCCCCTTGTCATACGCGCCGAATTCGCCCAGCAAGATCGGCCGGTCGTGCGCCTTCGACCACTGCTGAGCGCCCGCGAAATCGTCCACCACGCGCTGCTTCTCGGCATCGCTGCCCCACGTCACCCCGGAAAGGTGCGCGGTCTCTTTGCTCCAGCTCGCCCCCTGGTGCGTGAACGTCATGGGCGAATAGTAGTGCACCGTGACAATGATGTGGCGGTCGTCATCAGGCAGTTCGAGCTTGTCCAGGTGCTGCATGTTATTCCACCAAGCCGGGCCAATGATGACATTGCGCGTGGGGCTGGTTTTGCGAATCACCGCCAGCGCCTCCTTCAGAAGCGCGTTCCACCGCTCGTCCGTCAACTGGCCGCTCGGCTCGTTCAGGATTTCGAAAACCACGCTCGACGGCGCATCCTTGTAGATCGCCGCGACCTGTTCCCAAAAGGCCAGCACCTTCGTCCGGCATGCGTCGGCGTTCTCCGCGCAGGAGGTGTAATCGTGTTCGTCGAGAATCACGGTGAGATCGTTGGCCAGGGCGTTCTTCACCACCCAGTCGAGCGTCTTCAGCCAGGCCGGATCCAGCCGGTTCTGCGCATCCATGTGGTCGAATGACTGCAGGTTCACGCGCACGGTCTGAAACCCGGCTTCGTGGATAAGCCGAAAATGGCGCTCGTGGAAACGCGCCTTGGCAAAGTCTTTCCAGAGCGGGTCATAGCCGATGATGTTCACTCCCCGGCGCATTTTTTCGATTTGCGCCGAGGGATCGATCTGCGCGGTCAAGCTGCCCACCAGCGGGCCGCACGCAAACAGGGCAGCGAGCGCCGCCAATCGCGATGACGAATTCATTTCCTTACTATCCTCCCGAAAACTCCCATATTGGATAACCCGTCACATTTTGAGAGCCCCGCGGCCGGAACCGAATCGACAACCGCGCTCATGCGCCAGTCCTCGTTCGAGCGGCCAGTTCGGCAAACATGACAGCCGTATTCTAACTGGCTTTGGGCGCCGGGCGGTACGGTGGCTGGAGTCGGGGTGGTAGTGCAGGGAGTTGGAGCCAGGCTGGCCGGCCCGGGTTTGGGTGCCCTTTTTACACTTCCCCCGCTGGTTTTGGTGTACACTAGGACTGACGTTACTTGCGCTTGCATCTTATTTCTCACAACCCGCCGCTCGCCTCAGGCGCAACCGAACGCCCGGCTGCGGCTCCCTCCGTTGGCCAGCAGTCCCTTAATCACGCATAACGAATGTATCCAAGAAATTTCCCTCCTCGCAGGCAGAACCGAAGAGAAAACGTGAACGAGTTCATCCGTGCGCGCGAGGTGCGCGCGGTGTTCCCGGACGGCACCAGCGAGATCATGCCGACCTCGGCGGCCTTGCGCAAGGCCCAGGAACTGGGTCTGGATCTGGTGCTGATCGCGCCCACGGCGGTGCCTCCCGTGGCCAAAGCCGTCGACTTCGGCCACTATCAGTACGACCAGAAGAAAAAGCAGCACGACGCCAAGAAGAAGCAGCACGTCGTGCAGGTGAAGGAGCTGAAGTTCCGCCCCAACACCGACGACCACGATTACGATTTCAAAATGAAGCATGCGATTCGCTTCCTGCAGGATGGGAACCGGGTCAAAGCGGTGGTGCAGTTTCGCGGACGCGAGATTGCTCACGCCGACTTAGGCAAGAAACTGCTGATGCGTTTTGCCGGCGACCTGACGGCGTATGGCGCGGTGGAAGGCATGCCCCGGCTGGAAGGTCGCAATGCGCACATTCTGATCAGCCCGGTCAAAGCCGCCGGAAAAACCGCCCCGGCCGGCCAGCCGCCGCCCGCGCATACGCCTCCCTCGCCGCCCACGCAGTCCTAGACCGGAGGCGGGCACGCAACGGCAGAGCCCGATGGGACCGCGCGGTTCCATGCTAAGATTCTAGCTGTCCCGCTGGCCGCCGCGCCTTATGTACAACGCCTTTTTCGGCTTTTCGAAGAGCCCGTTCAACATGAGCCCGGATCCCGCGTTCCTGTTTCGCAGCGCGCAGCACGAAGAAGCGCTGGCCAGCCTGATGTACGGGGTGCAGACCCGCAAGGGTTTCGTCGTGCTCACCGGCGAGGTGGGGACCGGAAAAACCACCATGCTGGAGTGCCTGCGCGATTATCTCAATGCGCAGCAGGTCGCCTTTGCATCGTTGTTTAATTCCCGCCTGACGGTGGAACAGTTTTTCGAGATGCTGGCCTACGATCTGGACTTGCGCTGCAACCGGCTGTCCAAGACGGAGGTTCTGCTCTCCTTGAATCACCTGCTGATGGAGCGTGCGGCAGCCGGCCGGACCACTGTCCTCATCGTCGACGAAGCCCACAATCTCGAATGGGACGTGCTGGAAGAAATCAGGCTGCTGGGCAACCTGGAGACCCGCCGCGGCAAACTGCTGCAGATCATTCTCGCCGGCCAGCAGGAACTGGACCACAAACTGGAAGAACCGGCCTACCGTCAACTGAAACAAAGAATCGCTCTGCGCTGTGCGTTGCGCGGTTTTGAGCCTGACGAAACGGCCGCTTACATCAACACTCGCTGCGAGCGCGCCGGCGTGGAAGAGCAGAACATCATCGGCCCGGAGGTGATGGACGAAATCCACCGTCGAACGGAAGGCATGCCCCGCCTGATCAACGCGGTTTGCGACAACCTGTTGCTGACCGCCTTCGCCATGGAGAGCCGGATTTGCACCTTGGCGATGCTCGACGAAGTATCCGCGGACATTCGGTTGACGCCCCAGCCGTTGCCGCGCCCGGAACCGGGCGTCCCGCAGCAGTCCATTCACCGCGCAAGTCAACCCTACCGGAACAAATAGTCCTAATATCAGGTGTTAACCTGATGCCGGAGTCTCCTGATACCTCCGAAAGGTAGTAGATTTGCCCTCACTATTCATGGCATTTTTAGATGGTACTAGGGTAGACTGCGAATAGGTACCTAGTTTCTTGGTACCTCTAGAGCGTTGTTCAGCCAAATGGGCAATGCGGGCCCCCAACCGTGACCGGTGGTGGTCACCAAGACCAACAAGGAGTAAGGCAAATGCGGACATTTCAAATCCAAATCGTGCGTTTCGCGACGTTGACTCTATTGACAGCGGCTTTTGCATGGAACAACTGCCAATGCAAGACGATTCTTGCCCCGGCGGCTGGCCCATCGGGGGTTAACTACGCTAACGCGAAGACCGGTCCGCTAGTGCCGCCCGACCCGTGGGAGTTGACCACGGCGAAGACCGGTCCGCTAGTGCCGCCCGACCCGTGGGAGTTGAACACGGCGAAGACCGGTCCGCTAGTGCCGCCCGACCCGTGGGAGTTGAACACGGCGAAGACCGGTCCGCTGGTGCCGCCCGACCCGTGGGAGTCGCCTAACGCGAAGACTGGTCCGCTAGTGCCGCCCGACCCGTGGGAGTTGACCGCAGCGAAGACCGGTCCGCTGGTGCCGCCCGACCCGTGGGAGTCGCCTAAGGCGAAGACTGGTCCGCTCGTGCCGCCCGACCCGTGGGAGTTGACCACGGCGAAGACCGGTCCGCTGGTGCCGCCCGACCCGTGGGAGTTGACCACGGCGAAGACCGGTCCGCTGGTGCCACCCGATCCGTGGGAATAGGCCGCTGTTTTAGGTCGCCCCTACACGACAGAGTGGCTCGCACGCGACAGACGTCGACACGAATCTCGACACAGGAGGGCCGTCTCCGCCACGCTGCCGGCAAGGCTTGAGCGGCGCTACTTTCCAATGCAGAACGTAGAGAAAATGCGGTTCAAGATGTCGTCGGCCGTGGTCCCTCCGGTGATCGCGTCAACGGGCTGCAACGCGGCATAAAGGTCCAGTAACAGCATCTCGTGCGGGATTGCGGCGCCTACGGCGGCGCGCGCTTTTTCGAGCCAGCGCCCGCACTCGCGCAGCAGTTGCTCGTGGCGCAGGCTGGTGATGAAACCGGTCTCGGGTTCGAAGGCGCCGGCCGGTGCGACTGCGTCGAGGATGGCTTGTCGCAGGCGCCCGACGCCGTAGCCGGTGAGGGCCGAAACCGGGATCGCTTCCGGAGGCGGCGGGGCCGCACGCGGCAGATCGCTCTTGTTGGCCGCCACCAGCGCCCGCCCAGCCGAGCGCGCCCGCTCGATCAGGCGTTGGTCTTCCGCTTCCGGCGCGACCGAGGCATCCAGCACCACCAGCGTCAGGTCCGCATCCGCCATCGCCTGAAAGCTGCGCTCGATCCCCATCGCCTCCACCTTCCCGGCGGCCTCGCGAATGCCCGCGGTGTCGTGCAGTTTCACCGGGATGCCACCGATGGCAGCGGTTTCCGAAACCACGTCCCGAGTGGTGCCGGGGATTTCGGTCACAATCGCGCGATCCTGCTCCAGCAGGCGGTTGAACAGGCTGCTCTTGCCCACGTTGGGCCGGCCCACAATGGCCAGCGACAAACCCTCCCGCACCAGCGCGCCATACTGAAAAGTTTGCGCAAGCCGGCTGACGCCGGCCTCCACTTCGGCCAGGCGGCCGAGAATCGCTTGCCCCGTCGCCACCCCGACATCGTCGTCGGCGAAATCGATGCCGGCTTCGAGCAGGGCGATCAGTTCCAGCAACTTCTCTTTGACCGGCGCCAGGCGGCGCGAGATCGAACCCGCGGCCTGCTGCGCCGCCACGCGCGCCTGGTAAAGCGTAGTGGCTTCGATCAGGTCGCGGACGGCTTCGGCCTGGGGCAGGTCGATGCGGCCGTGCAGAAAAGCGCGCAGGGTGAATTCGCCGGGCTCGGCCAGGCGCGCGCCGGCCTCCACCGCGCGTTCCACGGCGTGCCGCAGCACCACCGGCGATCCATGGCAGCAGATCTCCACGACATCTTCGGCCGTGTAAGAGCGGGGGGCTTCGAAGAAGGCGACCACGGTCTGGTCGATCGCCGACCCGCGCGCGTCGGTCAGTTCCGCCGAACGTGCGTGCCAGGAGCGCCACTCGCTTCCCGCGGGGAAGCGTAGAACGCGTTCGGCGATGGCGCGGGCCTGGCTGCCGGAGAGCCGCACCATGCCCAGCCCTCCGCGTCCTAGCGGAGTGGCAATGGCGACGATGGTATCGTCAAGCTGCAAGCGTGGAGCGGACCCCCTGGGGGCGTCCACTGGGCCCGGCCGACGCCCCCGTCGGCCTCTTCGCGTTGTCGTTCCGGCCGCGGGACGAGGGCGTCCCGCGCAGACCAGGGGGTCTGTCACACGGACTCATCCGGCTTACCGCCGTCCACGCCCGCGCGGGGCTCCGCGCCGCTCGCCCGGTCCGTCACGACGCGGCGCCGGCACGTAGGGCACATCGGGAAGGCTGGCCATGCCCGCCGGATAGACCACCACCTGCCGCCCCGGCCCGGCGCCCGCGCTTTCGCTGCGCACCGCGGTTTCCCCGCGCAGCGCCAGGTGAATCACGCGCCGCTCGCGGCTGTTCATGGGGTTGAATCGGAACGGCGTTCCGGTGCGCTTCACCCTCTCTGCGGCGGTCTGCGCGCTCAGGCGCAATTCTTCGATCCGCAGCAGGCGGTAGTCGTTGGCGTCGAAGGAAAGCCGCGAGTGCTCATCGGAGCCGAACCGCAGCATCTCCATGGTCACCTGCTCCAGCGCCAGCAGCAACTCCGCGCGGTTGGCCAGCAGCAGGTCCACGTCCGGCCCGCTGAAATTCACCAGCACGTCGGGGGTTTCAAAATCGCCTTCGCCCGGATCCGCGTTTGAAATCTTGTACCGCAACTCGAAGCCGGCGCTGGCCAGCAGGGGAGTCAGAAAGGCGTCTATCCGCGCTCCTATCGATTCGACCGAGTATTTTCGCTGTGTCAAGGCTTACTTCCTGTTAGGCTTTTTCTTGGGCGGCTCCACGCTGCGCGCGGCATCCTCGGCCGTTGCCGTCTGGTTGAAAAACAACTGCAGTCCCATCCCGACCAGGTTGCTGGTCAAGTAGTATAACACCAGGCCGCTCGGCAGATTGTAGAACATCCAGCCGAAGATCAGCGGCATCATCCACATCATCATTTTCTGCTGATTGGGATCTCCGCCCGCCCCGGCGGTGGGCGTCATCTTCTGCATCCAGAACTGGCTGGCGACCATGATTACCGGCAGAATATGGATGGGAAGCGACTCGGGCTGCGAAAGGTCGGTGACCCACAACCAGCCGGCGCCGCGCATCTCCACCGAGACCGTGAACACCTTGTAGAACGCGATGAAGAAGGGAAGCTGGATCAGCATCGGCAGGCACCCGCCCAACGGGTTCACGCCGTTCTGCTTGTAGAGAGCCTGCACTTCCTGGGTTTGCTCCGCCTTGCGCGGATCGGTCAGGCCGATTTTCTTGTACTTGGCGTTGATGGCGTCGATCTGCGGTTTCAGCGCCTGCATCTTGCGCATCGATTTCATGTTGCTCAGCCGAAGCGGGAACAGCGCCAGGTTGATCACCACCGTGATCAGGATGATGGACCAGCCGAAATTGTGTACGAACGATTTGTGGAACCAGTTGACGGCCAGAAACAGCGGCTTGGCCAGTATCGAGAGCCAGCCGAAGCTCACCACCTGTTCCAGCTTGGGGTCCACGCTCTTGAGCAGATCCAGATCCTTGGGGCCCACGAACAGCCGGAAATGGTTGTCTGTCCCCAGGGAAACCGCGGCGCCCACCAGCGGCGCCGGTGTCTCGACGGCCACCGTGCGCAGCTTGTCGGCGAAGGTGGTGGCGACGAACGGCGGACGCTCCTCGGTCGTCGAAACCTCGCCGGCTTCCGGCAGAAACACGGCGGCGAAATACTGGTCCTCGAGGCCGGCGAACGAAAAGTTCGCGGTGGCCGCCGACGGTCCGTACTTGGCGGCGCTCACGCTCTGCTCGAAGAGCTTGTTTTCCGCGGGGTTGAAGTAGAGGGTGTTCTCTTTGGAAGCCGCGTTGGCCACCGTCAGATCGCCGAATCCGCCGCGCCACTCGATTGCGTGGGCGAGCGGCCGCTGATCCACCGTCACCTCGCTGGACACTTCGCACAGGTAGCTGTCGCGACGGAAGCGGAACGTCTTATGCACGCTGGTGTGGCCGTCGCTGTACCCGAAGGCGATGCCCAGGCCGTCCGCATCGGGCAACTGGGTGTAATAGACCTGATTGACTTTCGCGGTGGGCTGCTGGCCGGCGAAATAGAGGGAAAACGGGAACGGCACGTCCGACAGTCCGACGGCCGGATTCACCAGGTCGAGCGGCTTGTTGTCGTTGCCCTTGTACTTCTTGAGCTGCCAGTTCCGCACGGTCGCGCCCTGGTTGTTGAAGGTCACCCGGAACAGGTTGGTGTCGATCACCACCGGCGGCAAGGATAGCGCCACCGTGGCCGGCTCCGTCGGAGCAGCCCCCGGAGCAGCCGGGGCAACCGGGGCTGGCGTTTCCGCTACAGCCGGCGCGGCAGGCGCCTGGCTCGGCTGGTTCTGCTGGCTCTGCGCCGCCGTGGTTTTCTGCCCGGTCTTCGAAGGCGGGGTCTTGTAGATGTAGGGCGTCAGGAACATCACTACGCCCATCAGCAGGAAGGCCAGCAGCAGCCGCACTTCCATCGACATTTCTTTCGGCGATCCGCCGCTACCCGACTCTGGCATTCCTTTTGATTCCGCCTGTCCCGTTTACCGGACCGGGTCGTAGCCCCCGGCATGAAACGGATGGCAGCGCGCCAGCCGGCACAGCCCCATCCACACTCCGCGCAGCGCGCCGTACCGCTCCACCGCTTCCCGCATGTAATCCGAACACGTGGGATCGTAGCGGCACGCCGAGGGCAGCCACCACGAGATCCCCATCTTGTATACGCGCAGCAGCCCTACGACGATCCATTGCAGCGCTGAAACAGGCGCTCCACTTCCCGTTCCAGCTCCGCCGCCGGGGCGCTGAGCGATCTCGACCGGGGATTGATGACGATCGACCACGATGATTCTAGCCGGTCCAGCCGCAACCGTACGGCCTCCCGCATGCGCCGCTTGATCCGGTTCCGCACCACCGCTTTGCCCAGCGCCCGCGGCACGGTGAACCCGATGCGCGCCCCGTCTTCGACCGGCCCGCGCAGGCAGAACGCCGCGAACAGGGGGCCCGAGAACCGGCTTCCCTGGTCATACACCCGGCGAAAATCCGTGGATCGCAGCAGACGAACACGTTTGGGGAAATTGTAGCGGCCGGGCATGCCCGGAAACCTCTACCTCTCCGAACTGACCGTAAGTTTCTTGCGGCCCCGCGCCCGGCGGCGGGCCAGCACCGCGCGGCCGTTCTTGGTTTCCATGCGGCTGCGGAACCCGTGGGTCTTGGCGCGATGGCGGTTATTTGGTTGAAATGTACGCTTCGGCATTTTAGCTCAATGTCTCAGTATATCAGCCCGGTAACCGCTCCGCTGGCTCTCCTGGTGGGGCATCCTCCAGGTTGCCCTTACCACGCCCGGGGCGCCACGCCGGGCAAGCTAAAGCATGCCCCACCGGCACCGTGCGTACTTGCGAGTTGCCGGACAAGCTGGTATCGTCCAATTTCCACGTGATGCGGCGAATTCCCGGACGCTTCTTTCTTCGCAACCTGGTGGGACGGCGCAGCCTGCTGTTCCAACTGGTGCGGCGCGACTTCGAGCAGCGCTTCGTCGGCTCCATCATCGGCTGGGTGTGGGCGCTGATTCATCCGCTGGTGCTGCTGGTGTGCTGGTGGTTCGTTTTCAGCGTCAGCCTGAAGGTCGCCGTCCCACCCGGCGAAGGCACCAGGAATTACGCGCTATTCGTGTTTGCCGGGATGCTGCCCTGGCTGCTGTTCACCGAGACCATGCAGCGTTCCGCATCGGCGGTGGTCGAGCAAGCCAACCTGATCACCAAGACCGTCTTCCCATCCGAGCTGATCCCGGTCTCGGTTTTCCTGTCGGCGGTGGTGAGCCACGCGCTGGCCCTGGTGCTTCTGATCGCCGTGGTGGGCGTGGTGGCGCATCACGTCAGCCCGTTCGTGCTGCTGCTGCCGGTATTCGTTTTTTCGATCGGGCTGCTGGCGGTGGGGCTGGGCTGGATCGTCGGCAGCCTGCACGTATTCCTGCGCGACACGGCCCAACTCTTGAGCGTGGCCCTGACCTTCTGGTTCTGGCTGACCCCGATCATGATCGCGGAAAGCCTGTACCCGCCCCAGGCGCATTGGCTGCTCGCCGCCAACCCGCTTTTCTACGCCGTGCAATCGTACCGCGCCATCGTGCTGCGCGGCGTTTTCCCGCTCCGCGAGCTAGCCATCCTGACCGCCTTCGGCGCCGCGGCGTTCGTGCTAGGCGGCCTGTTCTTCAGGCACATGAAACGCGGATTCGCGGACGTGCTGTAGGGGTTGACGCCGGACACTTTGGGGCTCGTTCCGTAGCTACTTCATTTAGCCGCTCCCTTACGGTCGCGGCTCTGACCGGCGCATCGGAGCCGCGACCGTAAGGGAGCGGTTGCCCTGATCCAACCGGTTATTTCTCACAGGGCCCTTACTCATTGCGTAAGGCCACTGCGGGATCTACCTTGGCGGCGCGCCAGGCGGGGCGGAATGCGGCTAACGCGGCGGCGGCCAGGAGCAGCGCCAGCGGCAAAGCCAGGCTCCAGAAATCGCCAGGCTTCACTTCGTACAGCAGGCTCTCGACGGGGCGAGCCAGCAGGCGGCCGAGGACGAGTCCGGCGGCCAGGCCGATGGCGGCCACCACCGCGATTTCGCGGATCACCAGCCGCACCACCGACGATTGCCTTGCGCCCAGAGCCATGCGGACGCCGATCTCTTTGGTCCGCCGCACCACCGAGTAGCTGAGCACGCCATACAGTCCCACGCCCGCCAGCGCCACCGCCGCCAGGGCGAAGAAGCCGGCCAACAGGGCCAGCAACCGCTCGCGCACCATGTCGTCATCCACCAACGCGGATTGGAGCGTCACGTCGCCGTCACGCACGGAATGGCCGAAGGCGCGGATTTGCCGCTGCACCAGCGGCACCACTCGCCACGGGTCGCCATCCGTGCGCACCGCCAGGGTTCCGTTAAGCCCGCGCAATGGCTCGAACGTGGTGGGCGGAGCCGGCTGGCGAACGCTCTGCAAACGAACATCCTGGACGACGCCGATGATGGTCTGGGGAAGGTCTCTATCTCTTCGCGCGAACGCGAATCGCTTGCCCACCGGATCTTCGCCCGGGTAGTAGCGGCGCGCGAACGCCTGATTCACCAGCACCACCGAAGGCGTGGGAGTGAAGTCGGATGGCGCGAGGGAACGGCCTTCCAGCAACCGCACGCCCATCGTTTCGAGGAATCCCGGCGAGACCGGCACGCCGTAAACATTCCCATCGCCTGGAGCGCGGCCTGGTATTCGCACGTTTTCGCCTATGAGCGCGCCCGAAAAGAATCCGAACTCGCACATAGCCGCATTACGCACGCCCGGAACCTCACGGATGCGGTCCACCAACTGCAGCGCGGTGAGACGGGCGGCCGGCGTGTAGTACATCTTGGCGAACGGGTTGGGGTCCGTAGTCTCGACACCGATGAGCACCACCTCGTTCTTCCTGAATCCGAGATCGACGTGCGTCAGCTGCCGGAATGAAAGCAGCAGCAAGCCGGCCACGAACAGCACCACAAAACTGAACGCGATTTGAGCGGCCAGCATGGGCCTGAGTGCACCGGCGCGAACCGATTGCCTGCCCCCCGATTTCAGAGCTTCGTGCGGCGAAACGCCGGACGCGCGCAGCGCGGGCAGCAGGGCGAACAGCAGCGTGGCCGCGGTGCAGGACAACAGCAGAAACGCCAGCATGCGCCAGTCCGGATGGAGATCCAGGTAGGCGGGGCTATCCGACGTGCTCAGCAGCCCGACGATGGACGGTGCCGCGACCGCCGCGAACGCGGCTGCCAGCACACTCGCCCCGCAGGCCAGCAGCGCGCCTTCCACCAGCAACTGCCGCATCAGGCGCCCGCGGCCGGCGCCGATCGAGATCCGCAGCGCCATCTCGCGCTCCCGTGCCAGCGCACGCGCGGTGAACAGGTTCGCCAGGTTGGAGCAGGCAATCAGCAGAAGTAGGCCGGCGACCACGGCCAGAATCCACAGCGGCCGCGCGAATGTTTCGCGCAAACGTGACGGGCCGTTCGGGGCGGGCAGCACATGCAGGCTGCCGTGCAGGAAGCTATCCACGACGGCGCGCGATTCGTCCGCGCGAAACCCCGCCGCTTGCTCGCGAAGGAAATTCGCGTACACGCCCTGCAAGACCGAGCGAACCGCTTCCGCCGTCACTCCCGGCTTCAATCTTCCCAACACGCTAAACCAGTAACTGCCCACGTCCGACAGATCCTCCGGGATCGACCACATCATGATCGGCACCCAGAGGTCGGTGCCTTTGCCCGGCTCGATGCCGGTGAACCCTTTCTCGGTCACGCCGACGATCTGAAACTGCCTGGTTCCCACGCTGAACCATCGTCCCAACACCGACGGATCGCCGCCGAACCGCCGCATCCAGAAGTTGTAACTGACCACCGCGACGGGGTGAGCGCCGGGGTGCAAGTCGTCGCCTGGAGTCAAGAGGCGGCCCAAGGCCGGCCGGATGCCGAGCGAGGGCAGGGCATTCCCCGATGCGTATTGCAGCCGGACCTTTTCCTCGCGGCCTCCCGGCTTGGCGAACACGACCTCTTCAGGATGCTGGTTGCTCATGCCGAAAAGCTCCAGTTGTGCGCGCGCGGCCTGGCGGCAGCGCTCGAACAGTGGATAGTTGAACGTGTGGTTTTCGTGCGGGTCGCGTTCGTCCGAGGTGGTTAGTTGAACCAGGCGCTCAGGCTGGTAAACCGGGAGCGGCCGGAGGAGCAATGCGTCCACCAGCGCGAAGGCCGCCAGCGAGGCGCCGATCGCCAGCGCCAGCGATGCCAGCGCCGCCGCCGTTACCGCGCTGTCCTTGCGCAACATACGGAGGCCGAAGCGAGCGTCCTTGAGCAGCGATTCCAGCCACGGGATCAGCCTCGCGTCGCGGCTGGTCTCGCGCGTGTGCAACTCATTGCCGAGCCGCAGCCGCGCCTGGCGGGCGGCCTCTTGTGGATTCATGCCGCGGCGGACGGCCTCCTCCGCGCGCGCCTCCAGATGGAAGCGCAGTTCCTCCTCGAGTTCGCCGTCCAGCCGGTCCGGCCGGAAAGCATTCGCCAATCGGGATAGCCAGGACATAAGAGCCTCCTGTTATTCGGGCGCCGGGCAAGCTAAAGCATGCCCACCATGTGTCCGCGCCTACGCCTGCTCCAGAACTGCGTCTACCGCGGCCGTGATCGAGCGCCAGCGGCTTTCCTCTCCCTCCAATTGCTTTCGCCCGGCGGCGGTGATGTCATACGCACGCGCGCGGCGATTGCTTTGGGTGGTGGCCCATTTCGCCTTGATCCAGCCGGCCTCTTCCATGCGATGGAGGGCCGGATAGAGCGAGCCTTCTTCCACCCGCAGTATGTCCTCCGACATGGCTTCGATTTGCACGGCGATGCCGTAACCGTGGAGCGGCCCGCGGCGGGCGAGGATCTTCAATACCAGCAGCGGGAGCGATCCCTGCAATGCGTCCTGTCGCGCCATACCGAGACTCCTTACTAAGATGTCTTATTATTGAGCGACCTGGCGCAATTGTCAAGAGGGCAAGACGGTGGAGGGTTGACAGACGAAAGCGTCTGTCCCACTTTGCTGTCGAACGGTTTGCAGTGGGCAGGCGCTTTGGTCTGCCAACATCGCGCGCGCCCATGTTCATATCTGCTACTCTGCCGATGGAATGACGATTGCGCCTGCACGCCGGACCGCGTATGCGGTGCTCGATAGAGTGGAGGGCGGCGCCTGGGCTTCCGAACTGCTGCTGGCGGCCACGGCGGGGCTCGATTCGCGAGACGCGGGCCTGGCTTCCGAAATCGTCTTTGGCGTGCTGCGGTATCGGGCGCAGCTCGATTTCCTGATCGAACACTTCGGTGCGCCTCGGCGCCTGGATGCGGAGGTGCGGCTGGCGCTGCGCATGGGCATTTACCAGCTTCGTTACCTGGAGCGCATTCCGGCGCACGCGGCGGTGGCGGAGAGTGTGGAACTGGTGAAGCGCGCGCGCAAGCGTTCGGCGGCTGGCGTGGTGAACGCGGTGCTGCGCAAAGTGGACCGGACGCCGGTGGAGTGGCCCACGCGCGAGGTGGAACTCTCCTGCCCGGAGTGGCTGCTGGAGCGCTGGGAGCGGCATCACGGATCAGCGCCAGCGCGATCGATCGCGCTGGCGGCGCTCGAAGAGCCGCAAAAGTACGTGCGCGTTTCCGCCGCGGGCACGCGCTTCCAGGACATCGGGTCGCAATCCATCGTGCCGCTGCTCGAACTGGAGAGGGATCAGAGCTTCCTCGATTTGTGTGCGGCGCCGGGCAACAAGACGGCGCAGGCGCTCGAAGCGGGGGTGCGCACGGTAGCCTGCGATCTGCACTTCCATCGCTTGCGCGAACTGCGCGGTCTGGGCGTCGGCCTGGTGGTTCTGGATGGCACGCAGCCGTTGCCGCTGGCGCGGCGGTTCGACCGCATCCTGGTGGATGCGCCGTGCTCGGGGACGGGCACGCTGGGGCGGAATCCGGAGATCAAATGGCGCTTGCGGCCGGAGGACCTGGCGGATTTGCATGGCCGCCAGACCGCGCTCGTGAAAAATGCGTTGGCGGCGCTCGCGCCGGGCGGGCGCCTGGTGTATTCCACCTGTTCGCTGGAGCCGGAAGAGAACCGGGACGTGGTGGCGGAGGCTGCGCCGGGGCGCGACGTTACGGTGTGGGAACGGATGCCGCGCCGCGACGCGGGCGATGGTTTCTGGGCGGCTGTGATAAAATCAAACGAATCCGCAAATGGTTGAAATCCTTCCCTCGATTCTGTCCGCGGACTTCGCGCGCCTGGCCGAGGAGATGGCTTCGGTGGAGCGCGGCGGGGCCACCATCCTGCATCTCGACGTGATGGACGGCCACTTCGTGCCCAACATCACGATCGGGCCGCCGGTGGTCGCATCGGTTCGCAAAGCCACGCGCGCGCACCTGGATTGCCACCTCATGATCGAGAGTCCGGAACGGTACGCGGAGGCTTTCATCCAGGCTGGCGCCAATTCGGTTTCGGTGCATTACGAAGCTTGCCGGCACCTGGACGCCACGCTGACGATGATCAAGCAGGCCGGCGCGATGGCGGGCGTGGTGCTGAACCCGGCCACGCCGGTAGCGGTGTTGGAAGATGTGCTGGAAGTGGCCGACTACGTGCTGCTCATGAGTGTGAACCCGGGGTGGGGCGGCCAGAAGCTGATCCCGTACGTTCTCGAAAAGGCGCGCAAGCTGCGGGGTATGCGGCGCGAGAAGAAGTTAGCCTTCCCGATCGAGATCGATGGCGGGGTCCACCCGGAGAACCTAGCGGACGTGGTACGCGCGGGGTGTGAATGGATCGTCACAGGGTCGGCCATCTTTCACAGTCCGAGCGCGGAATCGACCACGCGCGAGATGCGCGAAATCGCCGCCCAGGCGGCCGCCGTTCCGTGCTGATGGAAACGGCGGCGAAAGCGCCGCCGGCTGGCGAGATTGCTGGAGAACTGAAGTGAAATCGGAATCCTTTATGTCGCGAAATATCATCCGTCGGGCTGCCGTGGTGGCGGCGATGTGCGTCCTGGTGCTGGCTCCCGGCTGCGGAAAGAAGAAATACGAAAACCCCATCACCAAGGACACCCAGCAACCCGACAAGGTGCTGTTCGACCGGGCCGTCGACGATATCGAACACGCGCGCTACGAGCAGGCGCGGCTGACTCTGCAAACGCTGATGAACACCTACGACACCAGCGAGTACCTGGCCAAAGCCAAGCTGGCGGTGGCCGACAGTTGGTATCGCGAAGGGGGCAGCCATGGCTTGGCGCAGGCCGAGGCCGAGTACAAGGATTTCATCCTGTTCTATCCGCAACTGGAGGAAGCCGCCGAGGCCCAGGAAAAAGTCTGCAAGATGCAGTATCAGCAAATGGACAAGGCCGACCGCGACCCGCTGCACGCGCGGCGCGCCGAGGATGAGTGCCGGCAGCTTCTGGTGCAGTTTCCGAACAGCAAATTCGCTCCCGACGCGCAGCAGTACCTGCGCACGGCGCAGGAGGTGCTCGGGGACGCGGAATACAGGGTGGGCGCCTTTTATTACAAAAGCAAGGGGAGTTTCCCCGCGGCGGCCAACCGGCTGAACGCGCTGACGGACCAGTTCCCGCTGTACAGCCGTGCCGACGACGCGTTGATGCTGGAGGCCGATTCCTATCACCGCATGGGGGACCGTTTTGAAGATCAGGAGGCGGCGGCGTACGGCAGGATCGTGCGCGACTATCCGTTGAGCGCGCACGTGAACGAAGCGACCAGTCACCTGAAAGCCATGAACCGTCCGGTGCCGGAGGCCGACCCGGTGGCTTATGCGCGCCAGAAATATGAACTGGAAAACCGCCAGAAGAAGAAGTTGCTGAGCAAGGTTGTGGAACCGTTCGCCTCGCGCCCCGATGTCATTAACACGGCCAAGAGCGGCTCGCCGCGCATGGAGACGCTCAAGCCTTACACTCCGGTGAGCGTACCGGCGACGGCCAAGGGCAGCGAGGCCACGACGGGCGCCACGGGAGTCAGCGCAGGCGGCGGGAGCGATGTGACCGTTTCCACGGCGAACGACAGCAAGCTGATTGACGCCGCGCCGGACGCGCGCCAGAACCCGGGGACGGCCCCGGATGTGCGTCCGAACCCTGCGCCGGCTCCGGCGGCGGGCGCGGATAGCGGCAAGGCCGCCGTGGGCGGCGCGGCGCCCGGGGTTCCGGACAAGACCGTTCCCGACTCGGCGCTGCCGCAGAATCACACCGGCAGGGTTACCCCGGCGCAGCAGGCCAAGATGCTGAAGAAGCAGCAGGACCTGATGAAAAAGAAGCAGGAGCAGCGCGCCAAGGCGAACAAGCAGGCTGCGGAAGAGCAGGCCAGGAAGGACAGGAAAAAGAAAGTAACCACCGCGCCGGCGGCGCCCCAGCCGCAACCGCAGCCGGCCGACGCCGGAGGTAGTACCATCAAGCAATGAGCCGTGTTCTGCTGGTGGATGACAGCCCGCACGCGCAGCGGATGGGCGAGCGCATCCTGGCCGAGGAAGGCTACGAGGTAGTCACAGTCAGCAACGCCGAAGCGGCGCTGATCCGGCTGCAGGACGTGGATCCCGACGTGGTCGTGGCGGACACGGTGATGCCCGGCCGCACCGGTTACGACATCTGCCAATACATCAAGATGAGCCCGCAGCACCGGCACGTGGGCGTGATCCTCACGGCGGGCGTGCTGGAAAAGTTGGACGAGGCGCAAGCCCAGCGGGTCGAGGCGGACGGGGTGCTGCACAAGCCGTTCGAGGCCTCCGCACTGCTGTCGGCGGTGAGGCCGCTGGCTGGCCGGGCGCAGGAGGCGCGCCGCCAGCGCGGCGAGCCGCAAGCTCCAGCGAAGGCGGAAAACGCGGCGCCGGTGGTGCCGTTCGTGGCCGTGGTGGATGCCGAGCAGGTGCGCGCCGCGGTGACGGTGGCGTTGGACGCTTCCATGGCGCGCATGGTCGAGGAAATCACCAGACGCGTGCTGGTAGCGCTCGAAACCCAGGAATCGAATCGCCCGGCGGCTCCCCAAGCCGAAGCGCCACCGGCTGCGGCGGATCTGATGGCCACGGAGGCTGCGCCGCCGGAGACCAAAACGGCGCCGGAGACGGAAACAGCTCTGGGGACGGCCGAGGCTGAAGAGGAGGAGGCGGAAACGGCGGAGGCGAGCGAGCCCAGTCCGTGGCCGGAGCCCGTGCGCCGCGTGACGACGCTACGCCGCCGCCCTGGATCGATCCTCGGCCTGGATGACTTTCCGGCCGACGAGGAAGAGCCCGAAGAGCAGGAATAGATTATGCCCGATAACACTTTTGACGTGGTCTCGAAAATAGAAATGCCGGAAGTGATCAACGCCATCCAGCAGGCCCAGAAGGAGATCCAGCAGCGCTACGACTTGAAGGACTCTCATTCCAGCATCGAGCTGAACGAGAAAGATGGCAAGCTGACGCTGGCCAGCAAGGACGAGTTCAAGCTCAAGGCGGTGGTGGACATTCTGGAATCGAAGCTGGTGAAACGCAAGGTGCCGCTGAAGAACCTGAGCTTCGGGACGGTTACGCCGGCGGCCGGCTCCACGGTGCGCCAGGAGGTGACCCTGCAACAGGGCATCCCGCCCGAGAAGGCGCGCGAGATCGTCAAGGCCATCAAAGACGCGAAGCTGAAGGTGCAAGCCTCGATCAATGGCGACTTCGTGCGTGTTTCCGGGCGTGACCGCGACACCTTGCAACAGGCCATCCAACTGCTGAAGGCGGCCGATTTCGGACTGGACATGCAGTTCACGAATTACCGGACGAATTAGCGGCGCCGTCGGGCGTGACGTCGTTGCGACCCTGGCCGGATGCACGTCACTGACTCGCGCGCAGGGCGGAGGAACTGATGAGCTATCTGGCAATCTTGCTTGGGCCGGCTTCGTCGGCGACTCATTTCCTCGGCGGCACGTGGCTACGCTGGGTATTGATCGGATGCGGCGGTGCAGGCCTGGTACTTGAATGGTTCGTTTACCTAAAGGGGAGGACTTCTTCGCGGCGAGTCCTGTTGCTTAGCGGCCTGTACGGTTCCATTATCGTCGTGCAGGTTCTCGGGTTGCTGTTCAAGTGAGCCCTTCGGCAAAAATCGAGGCCGCCAGCGCCCATGACTCGCCGCATTGAAACGCACGAAATCGCCGGGCCGGCGGGCCGCCTGGAAGCGCTGCTCGAAGAGCCTCACGAGCGCGAGCCGTGGTGCGCGGCGGTGGTCTGCCATCCGCACCCGCAGTTCGGCGGCACGCTGCACAACAAGGTGGTCTACCGGCTGGCGCGTGGATTGCGCCGCGCCGGGCTGGTGGTGCTGCGGTTCAATTATCGCGGGGTGGGCCGCAGCCAGGGCGAGTATGGGCACCTGGAGGGAGAAATCGAAGACGCTCGCGCCGCGCTCGAGTGGCTGCGCGCGCGGTATCCCGGGCTGCCGCATGCGCTGGCCGGTTTTTCCTTCGGCGCGCGGGTGATCACGCGCCTGGGTTGCGCTATGGGCGGCGCCCGCTTTCTGCTCGCCGGCGGATTTCCGACCGCCATGGGCGGCGCGGAGTACTTGGAGCGCTGCGCGACACCCAAGGTTTTCGTGCAAAGCACGCACGACCAATTCGGGCCGCGCGCCGACTTGGAAGCCGCCTTCGCCGGTTGGGCCGCGCCGAAACGCCTCGTCTGGATCGAAGCCGCCGACCACTTTTTCACAGGCGGCCTCGACGCGCTGGAAGAGCAGGTAGCGGCAGTGGCGGCGGAACTTTAACTGTGGGATGCTGAACAGTTCGTATGGATATCATCACGGGCAATGCCGGCTGGATTGAAGTGATCTGCGGCCCTATGTTTTCGGGCAAGAGCGAGGAACTGATCCGGCGCCTGCGCCGCGCCATGATCGCGCGCAAGCGCGTGGCGGTGTTCAAACCCGTCCTCGACGACCGCTACTCGGCCGAAGAGATTGTCTCGCACGGCGATTTGCGCATGCAGTCGCAGGTGATCGCCGACGCGAGCGAGATGCTGGAGCGCATCGACTGGCGGGCGGAAGTGGTGGGAGTGGACGAGGCGAATTTCATGGGCCCGTCGCTGGTGGAGGTGGCCGGGCGGCTGGCCGACAGCGGCAAGCAGGTGATCGTCGCGGGCCTGGATACGGATTACCTGGGCCGCCCGTTCGCGCCGATTCCGGATCTGCTGGCGCAGGCGGAATCCATCACCAAGACGCTGGCCGTGTGCGTGCGCTGCGGCAACCCGGCCAAGCACACGCAGCGCCTGCGCGGCTCCGACGATCTGATCGTGGTGGGCGCCAACGATATGTACGAAGCGCGCTGCCGGCGCTGCTTCGAGCCCGGCATTCCCAAACAGCAGGAAATCGATTTTGTGAAGGCCCGGCGGCGCGAGCCGTAGGGGCGCAGCGAAGACGGTTGTGGCGAAAGAGAGAGAACATTCGCTGGCCGGGCGCGTCAATTGGCCGGGTGATGCTATTGGGCGGTTCGAAGCTGTTTCGCGGAGGCGGCGGATCGAGCGTTTCTTGCGTCTACAAGCGCCGAGCGCGGCGTAACCGCGCCGGGGCTGGAGGAACCGGTTCCTTTCTCCTCTCGAAGAGGAGTACAAGCCACTATGGCCGCCTTACGAACGTTGCACCGCGTGACCCGGTTTCAAATTGCCCCCTGCAGGAGTATAGGCACCGGACGTGGCC
>JBAVIH010000078.1:0-4558 GCA_049686695.1 Bryobacteraceae bacterium
GCGTGGATGTCCGCACCGGCCGCGATGCCGTCGAGGCGATGGGCACCACGCGCGTGGAAGCGGTGCGCCTCGATAACGGCGAACGGCTGCCCGCCGGCCTGGTCCTGGTGGCCAAGGGCCTCGTGCCCAACGTGGAATGGCTGCGCGACAGCGGCCTTCGGATCGGCCGCGGGATCTCGGTGGATCTCTCCGGGCGCTCAAGCCTGCCGGGGATCTTCGCCGCCGGAGACTGCGCCGAAGCGCCCGACCCGCTGACCGGCCGCCTGTCGATCGGCGGCGTCTGGCCGGTGGCGTACGAAATGGGCCGCGCGGCCGGCAGCACGGCGGTGGGCATCGAGCGTGTGTCGGCCGGCGCGCTGCGCATGAATGCCTCGCGGTTCTTCGGCGAATCGATCATCTCGGTCGGCGAGGTTCGGCCGGAACGCCTGGAAGGCGCTCACGCCGAAATCCAGGTCAACCGGGACGGCGCGTACCGCAAGCTGGTCTACCACAATGGTCGCCTGGCTGGAGCACTGCTCTACGGCGACATCACCGGCGCCGGCAGCTACTATCGGCAATACCGTAAGGGAGGGAACTGATGTCCAGGATCATCGCGTCGGCGGCTATTCGCGGCGGTCACGCTTGCGTGCGGCGGGCGGAGACGATGCTGGCCGAGTCCCTCGGCAGCCACAACCGGGACACCGCCATCGGCTTTCCTTCTACCGCTTATGCTCTGCCCATCATCCTCGCGTTGACGGGAAAGCGGGTGGAAAGACTCGGGGAGCTGGAAGAAGCCCTCGGCGCCGCCCGCTCGTGGCTTCCCGCCGAACCCACCGACCGGCTCTGGCTGCCCTATTTGGGCGGCGCGCTGGATGCCGGCGCGGCCACGCTCGTGGCGCAGGAGGCGGTTGAGGCCCTCAAGCCGCTGCACGGCATTCCCCTCGCGTTCGATTATTGGCTGGGACCTACCACCGATGGCATCCTGCGCGAGCAAGGCATCAAGCTGGTGGATGGCCGCATGCCCGGATTCGCCGCCTGCGTGGGCGCGCTGCCCGATGACGAGACCGCCGAGCAACTGGCGCGCGACCTGCAAGAGCGCAACCTGCTGGTCTTCATGGGGGCCAATTGCGGCGGCGAAACCATGGCCGCGCAGCTCCAACGCCGCGGCGTGGAGATGAACTGGGAGACGTTCCTGGTCCCCTACGGGCCGGACACCTCGTCGATCGTGCACGCTCTCGGCTTCGCTTGCCGCGCCGCGTTCACCTTCGGCGGGCTCAAGCCGGGCGGATTGAAGGAGACCCGCGAGATCCTGCTCTACAACCAGCGCCGTGTGTTCGCCTTCGTGCTGGCGCTGGGCGAGGTGGACGACGAGAAATACGCGACCGCCGCCGGCGCCATCAATTTCGGCTTCCCGGTGATCGCCGACACCGATATCCCTGAGATCCTGCCCAGTGGCATCTGCACCTACGAGCACGTGGTAGCGAACGTGTCCCACCGCGACATGCCCGCGCGCGCGGTGGAAGTGCGCGGCGTCAAGATCCACACCGTGGAGATCCCCATCCCGGTGCGCCACGGCCCCGCCTTCGAGGGAGAGCGCGTGCGCAAGGAAGAGGTCGCCATCGAGTTCGGCGGCAAGTACACACGCTGCTTCGAGTACCTCGCCAGCCGTCCCATGGACCAGGTGCAGGACGGGCTGATTCGCGTGGTCGGGCCGGAGATCGGCGACGTGCCGGAAGGCGCGCGCCTGCCGCTCGCAATCTTCGTGGAAGTGGCCGGCCGCAAGATGCAGCCCGAGTTCGAATCCATCCTCGAACGCCACATCCATTCCTTCCTTTCCGAACCGATGGGCGTGATGCACCTCGGCCAGCGCGACACGGTCTGGCTCCGTATTTCGAAGAAGGCGCGCGACGCCGGGTTCCGCATCGGGCACCTGGGGACGGTGTTGCTGCACAAGCTGAAGAACGATTTCCCCGCCATCGTGGACAAGGTGCAGGTCACCCTGTTCACCGAATCCACCGGCGTGGAGGAGCTGTACCCCACCGCTGTGGCCACCTACCAGTTGCGCGACGAGCGCATGGGAGCGCTCACGGATGAGCGCGTGGAGACTTTCTATTCCTGCGCCCTGTGTCAGAGTTACGCGCCCAACCACGTTTGCATCATCACCCCCGAGCGCCTGGGCCTGTGCGGCGCCTATAACTGGTTCGACGGCAAAGCGGCTTACGAAATCAACCCGCACGGCGGCAATCTGCCGGTCCGCAAGGGCGATTCGGTGGACCCGGTGCTCGGCCAGTGGAAGGGGATCAACGATTTCATCCGCAACGCCTCCAACGGCGTCTTCGAGCGATTCTCCGCCTATTCGATGATCACCGATCCGATGACCTCGTGCGGCTGCTTCGAGTGCATCGCGTGCATCCTGCCGGGAACCGGCGGAATCATGATCGTGGATCGCGAATACGATGGCGAGACCCCCGTCGGCATGACGTTTTCCTCGCTGGCGGAGATGACCGGAGGCGGACAGCAGACGCCCGGGTTCATCGGCATCGGCACGATATACGCACTCTCCAAGAAATTCATCAGCGCCGATGGAGGACTGGCGCGGCTGGTGTGGACCACCACCCGCATCAAGCAAAAACTGGGAGACAAGCTCCGGCAGCGCTGCGAGGAACTGGGCCGGCCCGGCTTCTATGAGAAGATCGCCGATGAGACCGTCTGCACGGAACTGGAACCGCTGATCGAGTACCTGGCCACGGTCGAGCACCCCGCGCTCGAAATGGGCGAGATGGTGTAAGGAGTCCTGAGCATGAGTCTGGACCTGAAACCGAAGAAATGGGCCGGCGCGCTTCGCGAGGTGACGTTGGGAGCGGGCAGCCGCCGAACGGTCACTGTGGGCGGCGGCAATGGTTTGCCGCTCCATACCTTCGAAGCCGCGTTTCCGCATCGGCCCGCTCTGGCGTTGGAGATCACCGACGTGGACCCGGTTCGTTGGGTGGAAAGCGTTCGCCAGCCGTGGGAAGGCGTGCTGGGCCGGCCCGCGGAGGCTGCCCGGCGAGCCGTCGAAGAGTTCGGCGCGGATCTGCTGCTGGTCCACCTGATGGGCACCCACCCGGACCGCGGCAACCGCTCGCCCGAGCAGGCCGCCGCCGACGTCGGCGCGGTGCTGGAAGCGGTGCCGGTTCCCCTGATCGTGAAGGGGTCGGGCGCCGGCCAGAAACAGAACGACGTGCTGGCGCGGGTGGCCGAGAGCTGCCGTGGAGAAGGGCTCGCGCTTCACTCGGCCACCAACGAAGACTACAAGACCCTGGCCGCCGTCGCGGTGGCTTACGGCCATGTTCTGGTGGGAGAGAGCCCGATTGACGTGAACATCGCCAAGCAGATTAATATCCTGCTGGCGGATGCCAACGTCGACCTGAATCGCGTGCTGATCGATCCTCTCACCGGCGGTCTGGGCTACGGATTGGAGTACAGCTACTCGGTAATGGAGAGAATCCGGCTGGCCGCCCTGGGGGGCGATACCATGCTGAACTGTCCCATCGTCTGCCTGGTGGGAGAGGAGGCATGGAAGGCCAAGGAAGCCAGGGTCTCCGTCGACAAAGAGCCGCTTTGGGGGAGCCAGCCGGAGCGCGGCATCCACTGGGAGGTTGCTACCGCTATGACCCTGATCGAAGCCGGCGCCGAGGTGCTGGTGTTGCGCCACCCCGAGGCGCTCGCGAGAATCCGCAAGCAGGTGGATTCGTGGTTCGGCGAGACACCGCTCCCCGACGCGCCGCTCTCCGAACGGAGCCACGACCGTGAGGGAGTGATTGACCTCAAGCGTCCGACATTACAGGGTCGGGAACCCAGTGGAGGGGCCCCATGCCGTTAACCGGTTTGCAGGTTTTCAAACTCCTTCCCAACACCAACTGCAGGAAGTGCGGGTATCCCACATGTCTGACCTTCGCCATGAAGCTGGCCGCGGGAAAGGAGTCGCTGGAGAAGTGCCCGGACGCCTCGCCGGAGGCCAAGGCGGCTCTCGGCGCAGCCTCGGCGCCGCCCATTCGGGGCGTCACCATCGGTCAGGGTGAACGAGCCGTCACGGTTGGGGAGGAGACGGTTTTCTTCCGCCACGAAAAGACCTTCGTGCGGCGTCCCGGGCTGTTTCAGACGTTCGATCCCGCCGGGCTCACCGCGGCCGAGCGCGACGCCCGGCTGGACCACTGGCGCTCGATCCGCATCGAACGCGCGGGAGAGACGTTTCAGGTGGATGGCATCGCCGTGCTGGAAACGCCCGGAGCCGGGAGTGTCGCCGCCGCCGTGGCCGCCGCCGAACGCGGGTTTCCGGTCGCCATTCTCGCCGCGACGCTGCCCGGCGCGACGGCCGTCGCGGAGAGAATCAAAGAACATCGCCCCCTGCTGGTTCCACCCGCCGAAGCGAACTTGGATGGATACGTCGGCCTGGCCGCGCGGCTTGCGATACCGCTGGTGGTGGGGGCGACGGACTTGCACTCGCTGGCCGACCGGGCGCGCGAGGCCGCTCGCGCTGGCGTCGTCGACATCCTGCTCGAGCCGCTCGGCGCCGATCCGCGCTCGCTGCATCATAGCC
>JBAVIH010000079.1:0-4482 GCA_049686695.1 Bryobacteraceae bacterium
CTGGTGCACGGATCAATACATCGTGCAGCGCGCGCTGGGCGCTCCGGATGAAACCACCGCCCGCCGCGGCAGCATCTTCGCCTCGTTCCTCAAGCTGGCGCCGGTCTATCTGTTCATCGTTCCGGGCCTGGTGTGCTTCGCGCTGGCCAAGAGCGGCAAGATCCCCGAGCTGGCGCCGATGATCGGCCCGGATGGCCACGCGATTCCGTCGGTCGCGCAAGGCTCGTTCCCCATGCTGGTCGAGTACCTGCTGCCGCCCGGCCTGCGCGGCATCGTGGTGGCCGGCCTGCTCTCCGCTCTGATGGGATCGCTCGCCGGCGTCTTCAACGCCTGTTCCACGCTGTTCACCGTGGATCTGTACGAGAAGTGGAAGCCGGCCGCCTCGCAGCACCAGATTGTCCGCATGGGCCGCATCGCCACCGCTGTGATGGTGGTGATCGCGCTGGCCTGGATCCCGGTGATCAAGGGTGCGTCGGGGCTTTACAACTACTTGCAATCGGTGCAAGGCTACCTGGCGCCGCCCATCTTCGTGGTCTTCTTCTTCGGCGTCTTTTTCAAACGTCTCAACGCGCAGGGCGCATTCTGGGCCCTGGCGGTCGGCTTCATCCTGGGCATCTTCCGCATGTGCGTGGATACGCCGGTCACGCTCGGCGTCGCAGGGCTGAAAGACGGATACGCCCCAGGATCGTTTCTCTGGATCGTCAACAACATCTACTTCCAGTACTTCAGCGTGTTGATCACGATCGTCTCGGCCGTAGTTATGGTAGTGGTGAGCCACCTGACCGCGGAGCCGGAGTATGGCCGGATTCAAAGCCTGACCTTCGCCACAGCGACGGCCGAGGACAAGGCCCACACGCGCGCCGGCTGGAGCTGGAAAGAAGTCGCCGCGTCCGCCGTGGTGCTCTGCTGCATCCTCGCCTCGTACCTGTATTTCCGCGGCTAAGAGCGGGATTCGCGGGAGCCGGGGCATGCCCGGCTCCTACGGATCGAGGTCGGCTGCCTCAGTATTCCACGCCGATCAGGAAGAGGCCCTTGGCCGGGGCGGTGGCGCCGGACTCCCGCGGAAACACGGAGACATCGGCGAGGTTGCCTCGGCCGGCTTCGATCAACGTCCCCACCAGGTTCCGGACCATGTGTTTCAGGAAGCCGCTGCCGCGCACGCGGTAGATCAGGCGGTCCTGGTCGCGGGCGAGCACGGAGGAGAAGATCGTTCGCACCTTGGACTGGCCCTCGGCGTCGCGGTCGTCCGAGGCGGCGAACGCGCTGAAATCGTGCTCGCCCTCGAAAACGCCCGCCAGCCGCGCCATGCGGTCTTCATCGAACGGATAAGGGTAATGATGCACGAAGGGCCAATCGAACGGGCTGCAAACCTCGCCGCGGGCGATGCGGTATTCGTAAGTCTTGGCTTTGGCGTCGAAGCGCGGGTGAAAGGCGGCGTCCACCTCTTCGGCCGAACAGACGCGAATGGCGGGCGGCAGCAGGCGATTGACGGCGCGGCGCAGGTTGGCGAGCGGAATCGGGTTCTCGAGGTTGAAAGCGGCCACCTGCCGGAGCGCGTGCACGCCGGCATCGGTGCGGCCCGAGCCGGCTACGTGCACCGGCTTGCCTTCCATGCCAGTGAGGATTTCCTCGAGCGTGCCCTGAATGGTCGGCAGGCCCGGCTGCACCTGCCAGCCATGGAACGGGCCGCCGTCGTATGCCAGGGTGACGCGGATGCGGCGCATCAGGTGGGGCGCGAGCCCGGCTTCACCAGCCGAATCCCCTGCCGGCACAGCGGGCATTCCTCGGGCTTGTAAGCTGCCACGGTGAGGGTGGCCAGCGCCGCCCGCGGCACGCCGACGTCGGCGGTTCCGCCGCTGCGGTCGATGATGGAACCGGCAGCCGCCACCTTGGCGCCAGCCGCCTGGAGAAGGGCGATCACATCCGCCGTGCTGCCTCCGGTGGTGATGACGTCCTCCACCACGCAGGCGATTTCGCCGGGCTCGACCGAAAATCCCCGCCGTAGGACCATTTTTCGGGACTCCGGATCGCGCTCGGTGAAGATGTGCCGGCAGCCCAGGGCGCGGGCCACCTCGTGGCCGATGATCAAGCCGCCCAGGGCCGGCGAAACCACCACGCCCACCCCTGCCGCCAGTTTGGGCTGCAGCGCGCCAGCCAGCATCTTGCCCAGTTTCTCCGCCGCCGTCGGGTGCTCCAGCACCAGCGCGCATTGCAGATAGCGGTCGCTGTGCAGGCCGCTGGTCAAGCGGAAGTGGCCCTCCAGATACGCCCCCGTGAAGCGAAACAACTCCATGACGGATTCCGTAGCTGGCATCACATTGGCCACTATAACATCCGTCTCAGCGGCAGGTTACTGCCGGGCGGGTGCCAGCGGGCGACAGGATGGTACATTTGTCTGACACATCGGTATCAAATCGGCATAAGCCGGAGCAGCGATTCCGGATGGTTGGGTTGATTCCACGCGAGTTGTGGTTTGGAGCGCTAATTGCTCACCGAAGCCTTGTGACTAGGATTACACGGGCCCGAAGAGAGACGATTGATCCCACCCTAACCGACCTGCCGAACGAGTCACCTCACCAAGAAACCCACCATTAGACCCCGCACATCCTCACAACCGTCTCTCCTCGGAGCCTGGCACAGTCACAGGCCCCGCCTCAGGCCCACCGTTATCGCTTACTATAGTTGCATGGCCAAAGGTATGTTCGACGTGCAGTGCCCCTGCTGCCAGGCGACTCTGCGGATCGATTCCGAAACGCGCGCCATCATCGCCCACACCATTCCCGAAAGGCCCAGGCTGATTGAGGACCTGGGGGCCGAAGTGGTCAAGCTGAAGGGCGAAGAGGCGCGGCGCGACGAGGTCTTCCGCAAACAGGTGGAAGCGCAAAAGTCGCACGGCAAGGTGCTCGAGAAGAAATTCGACGAGCTTTTCAAGCGTGCCAAGGAGCACCCCGACGCGCCGCCGCCCGTGCGTGAGATCGACCTCGACTAGCGCTGGCCGCTCCGCATGGGGACGGAAGCGGCTGGGCATGCCCGGCGCGGCCCGCCGCGTTCGGCCAACCGGCTGAAATGCACCACCACGCGGCAGCCTGATTTTCGATTGGGCCAACGCGGGCGTCATCGTGTTACGATTTCAAGTCTCTAACGCGGAAGTATCGACTGATTCTGGGGGATAGGAATGTCGAAACTCTGGTTGGCGTGCGGCGGAATCCTGCTGGCGTCGAGCTTGCAGGCCGGCACGATCTACGACGACGTGTTGGCGGCTCCCAGCGGGGTGGACTCGATCGAAACCGATGGTCCACTTTACGATTCCTTCTCGACCGGCGCGAGCTCTGGGACGCTCAGCAATGTCGAGTTGTTGCTCTATGCCGGCGGCGCGGCAGATGGCCCGATCACGGTCGGACTCTATAGCGACAACGGCACCACGCCGGGCAGTCTGATTGCCGTCTTGGAGACGTTCGACGATTCGACTCTGAGAGGCGGTTTTCAACTGGTTACCCTCGTTCTGGCGGCGAATCCCGGTCTCTCCGCCGAAACGCGGTATTGGATTGGTGTTTTCGGGGAGACGGCAGACGGTTGGGCCTATACCACGGACACCAGTGGAACCGGCGTCGCCGGCGAGTACTACAGCAACTCAGGCGGCACGTCCCAGAACGAGGACGGCGGCGGTTTCCAGATGGAGGTTGGGATTACCCCGGCGCCCGAACCATCCACCTTTTTCGCATCCATGCTTTTCGCGCTGGCCATGTTCCGCCGCGCAACCCGCCCGCTCCAGCGCTGAACGCAAGCGGCGGCTGCCGCTTCGGCTTTCTCATTTTGCGGGGCAGGTCGCGTCATGGTTGACAGGCGAAAGCGCCTGTCCCACATTGCGGGGGCGTCAGTTTCAAGGAGCCGCTTACGTTGCCGATGCTGAGGACGGCATCCGTGGCGGATGAGCCTGACGGATAAATGAAGTTCAACTGATCGATGATCAGGCCGGGCGCGGCGCCGCAATAAGTTACTTGCGCGGCTTCGCCGCCGATGGTGAGCGTGCAGGATGCCACGGTTTCCAGGTCCGATAGCGCGTACGGCGCCGCGCTCGCCGCGACGCCATCCCTGGTGACGCCGTTCTTGGCTCCGAAACCGTTGCCCCAAAGCGTACAGGAGTTGCCGTTGACACAACCCATGATGGCGGCACTGCCGGAGGCGAACGCCGAGGGCGCGGCGGACGAAATGGCGAAGGTCTGGCTCGCCGTGGCAAAGCCGTAGCGCGTGGCCTGAACGGTCACAGGCCCTGCCGGAGTCTCCCACGGAATCTGGAAGTTGATCTGCCCCGGCGAGACATATGTCAGCGGCGCGGGGACCCCACCCACCAGCACCATGGTGCCGGCCTCGATGGCCGGAAACCGGCCCTGCGCGGAATTGTATACTGCCTTGTATTCGCCGTCCGCCATTCCGCTGCCGAAGACGCTAGCGAGACATCCCGGCGCCAGCGCAGGTTGGAAC
>JBAVIH010000080.1:0-1853 GCA_049686695.1 Bryobacteraceae bacterium
GTGGTGACGCTGGCATACACGCTGATGGCTCCGCCGGCTCCTGCCGGCACGATGGCGCCATCGGACTTCACACGGCCGTCCGGGGAGTTGACCGAGGCCGCTAGCGGCTCCGGTTGTCCGGTCGGCCATAAGGTGATCCAGCCGTGCCCGGTGGGCACCATGGCGGCATTGAGCGAGTAAGCCTGGGCGGTGGAAGGGATGCCGCAGGCGGCGTTCGGGATGGCGAAACTGCGCGAGCCGCCTCCGGTGATACCGGGGCCGCCGAAGGGGCCGGCCGCATTGCGCGTGTCGGCGACACGGCAGGGCGTGATGGGAACGAACGAGAGAGCGCCGCCTCTATTCACTAGCGCCGTGAACTGGATTGGCGAATTCGTGGAGGTGTAAACCTCGGCAGATGTGCTGCTGCCCGTAAGGTCGATCGAGAACACGGAGTCCGCGGACGAAGGATCCGAGGTCGGATACGGCAATTGATTCGGGTCGAGCAGGAAAAAGGCAAACGAATCCGGCGTTGTCTCCGGCGTGTAGTTCGTCGTAACATCCAGCGTAAAGGTGATGGAAGTGCCGAACGTGACCGCCTGGAGCCATTCGCTGTCGAACGCATTGGCGGTCAGCGTAAGCGGACCTGCCGCCAATGTGCCGCCGACGTCGCCCTGGGTGAAAACTCCCCCGAGGACCGAATTGCTCGTAAAATTCGTTATGGTGGCGACATTGTTCTGATATGGGATGCCGCCATAAATGTTGAAATCGATGAAGCCGCTGGTGCCAGAGAGAGGCGTTGTGTCGATGGTTACCCTGAAAATCGAATCTGCGTGCAGCAACGGCGATCCCAGCAAACTCAAGAGAGCGACAGAGGCAAGCTTGGCGCAGTTCTTCATGTGGGAGTTCCTCCTTCCGTTCGTGTTGTCCGTCATGGCTGCACCGATGTCCGCACGACCTTCAGCGAGTAGCTCAGCTCCACTTCGTTCGGGTCGAGAAACTGGAATTCGACGCTGATGGGCTGGCCCGGGGGTGCCGTCAAGCCATAACCGGCCAGCGAAAGGGCGAAATAACCGCTGCCCACCGGCGCGATGTTAGCCGTCACGCCGCTGATCCCGGCCAACGAGACTTGCGTGGGAAGCCCGGAAACAACCAGGTAAAGCGGTCCCGCAACCGGCAGGTTCGAGGTGTTGGTCAGGGTGACGGTCTGGACATAAAACCCGATGTCGCGGTCCAACCGGAGGCCCGTTTCCTCGATCGCAAATTGAGAGGTGTAGTCGATCGGAGCCAGAGGGTTGGCGGGATCTTCGACCACGAAAGTAGCCCAGTCGCTGAACCCCCCGTTCTGAGCAGTGACGACGGCGGTCCCGGCCGCCACGATGGTAACGTTGCCGTTCGCATCCACCGTGAGCACGGAAGTGTCGCTGGACGACCAGGTGGCGCCCATCAGCGACGAGGAAATGTCGAACGGACCGGCTCCGTCCGAGTAAGTTCCCATCAGAAACAGCGCCTGCGTCGCCCCCGGCAACAGGGTCAGAAAATTGTGGTTCGACAGTTGCACCGACGCCAACGTGGCGTCCGTGTATTGCTCGACCACCGTGGCCGGCGTCCCCGAAGCATAGGCTCCGGTGCCGTCGAAGATATAGGGTGTGATCGTCAGCGGTCCCACGCTGTAGGCGTTGAGACCGACGCTCGCCTGGAACGTACTCCCGCCGGCGCCTGTCGACAAATTGGTCCCGGGGAACAATCCAGCTCCGCCGGAAACACTCACGCCATAGCCGGTCACCGTGACACCGGCGGCGACCGACACGGTGATCGACATCGTATCCGAATCGTGGAATATTGCGCCCGTGGCAGGCGACGTGACGATTATGGAG
>JBAVIH010000081.1:0-9899 GCA_049686695.1 Bryobacteraceae bacterium
GCGTACTTCCCCGGGCTGGCCGGCAAATGGCGCCTGGTGCGGGGCCTGGCGGCCGGCCAACTGCAGGCTTTAGGCATGGCGCCGCGCATGCTCCGCAAACGCGCCGGCATGCGCCCGATCCGCCGTCTCACGTCCGCCCAGGTGCGGCGGCTGATCTGGAACAACCGGCTGCGCCTGAGGGATTTGACGTGAGCGCCTGCCTGCTGTGCGGCTCGGAAAGCGCCGCCGCGCTGTTCCCCGCCACCGACCGCCTGCATCGAACCACCGCCCGCAGCTTCACCATCCTGCGCTGCGGCCAGTGCGGCTTGATGCGTCTGGACCCGCGGCCGGACCCAGCCGAATCGCGCCAGTATCATCCCGAAAACTACTGGTTCGCGCCCGATCAAACCGCTGCGGGCCGCATGGAAGAGGCCTACCGGCGCCTGGTGTTGCGCGATCACGCGCGCTTCGTGGAGCGCGCTCTGAGCGATTCCGGCGTGCGCGGCCCCTTGCTCGATGTGGGTTGCGGCGGCGGGCTGTTGCTGGGGATGATGCGGGAGCGCGGGTTCCGCGTAGTGGGGCTGGACAATTCCGCCGCCGCGGCTTCGATTGCCTGGAGCCGCCAGCGCGTGCCCGCCGTCTGTGGCGTGCTGGAATGCGCCCCGCTGCGCGCCGGCAGTTTTGCCGCGGTTACCATGTTTCACGTGCTCGAGCACGTCCACGACCCGCGCGCCTACGTGGCCGCGGCGTATCGCCTGCTGGCGCCGGGCGGGCGGTTGATTGCGCAGACCCCCAACGCCGCCTGCTGGCAGTTCCGCATGCTGGGCCGCGCCTGGAGCGGCCTGGATGTGCCGCGCCATCTTTTCGATTTCCGCTCGAGCGATCTCGAAAGGCTGCTCGAATCCTGCGGCTTCACGGTTCTGCGGCGCAAGTATTTTTCCTGGCGCGACAACCCGGCGTCTCTGGCCAGCAGCCTGGCGCCGGGCCTGGACCCGATGGGGCGCCGCACCCGCGGAGTGAAGGAAAGCTCCGCCGCGCGCATCGCCAAAGACCTGGCGTATCTCGCGCTGATAGCCGCAGCCGTGCCGTTTACACTGGTGGAAGCCGGCGCGGGCGCCGGCGCAACGGTGATGATCGAGGCCCGCAAGCCATGAGATACCAGGACATCGCCTACCATCTGCCGGGCCCGCTGCGGCGGCACGTCCTGTTGGTGGAGGCCGAAATCGAAGACGCCGTGGGTGCGCTGGCGCGCAGCCTGCCGCCCGGAGCGCGCGTCCTCGATGCCGGCGCCGGCGAGAACCGGTACAAGCATCACTTCGCGCGGCAGCGTTACTGCGGCGTGGACCTGGCTGTGGGCGACGCCAAATGGGATTACAGCCGTCTCGACGCTATCGCCGACCTGGCGGCCCTCCCATTTCGCGAAGGCACGTTCGATGCCGCGCTGAACATCGTGACCCTGGAGCACCTGGCCGAGCCCGGCCGCGCGCTGGCCGAAATCGGACGCGTGCTGGCCCGCGGCGCGCCGCTCCTGGTGGCCGCGCCGCAGGACTGGGAGACGCACCAGGCGCCGCACGACTACTTCCGCTACACCCGCTACGGCTTGCGGTGGCTGTTGGAGCAGGCCGGCTTCGAAGTGGTCGAGATGCGCGCCCATGGCGGTTATTTCCGGCTGCTCGCGCGGCGGCTGCTCAACGGCTTACAATTCTTTACAGGCGGCATTCGCTGGCTCGGCTTCATTCCGGCGGCGATCCTGGTGGCCCCGCCAGCCCTGATCCTGCCGTTTCTGGACGGCCTGGACCGCGGCCGCAATTTTACGCTCGGGCACGTGTGCGTGGCGCGCAAGCGCTAGTGGGGCAGGCGCTTTCGCCTGCCAACCGACACCGAAAGGACAAGCTTGGACGGAGCCATCGTCATCGACAAACCGGAAGGCTGGACCTCGCACGACGTGGTGGGCAAGGCGCGCCGGATCATCGGCATCAAGAAGATCGGCCACCTGGGCACGCTCGACCCGATCGCCACCGGCGTGCTGCCGCTGGTGGTCGGCCGCGCCACGCGCCTGGCGCAGTTCTACACCCGCAGCGACAAGATCTACGAGGGCGCGATTCGGTTCGGCTGGTCGACCTACACCTACGACCGCGCCGGCGAGCGAACCAGCGAGAAGACTGAGCCGCAGCTCGATCCGGCCGCGCTCGAAGAGGCGCTCGAACGCTTCCGCGGCGAGTTTCTGCAGACGCCGCCGCCGGTTTCCGCCAAGAAGGTGGAGGGCCGCCGCGCCTACCAACTGGCGCGCCAGTCCATCGTTGTGGAGTTGACGCCGGTGCCGGTCGAGGTCTACGAGCTCACCTTGCTCGATCTGGAGGGCCCGCTGGCGCGCGTGCGCGCGCACTGTTCCGGCGGCACCTATCTGCGCTCGATAGCCCACGATTTGGGCCAAATGCTCGGCTGCGGCGCGCACCTGGAGAATCTGCGCCGTCTTTCGAGCGGCGAGTTCGAGATCGCCCAGGCGCGCACCATCCCGCAACTGGAATCGCTGGCCGCCGAAGAACGCCTGATCGATGCGCTGATTCCAGCCGCGCAAATGCTGCCCGGCATGGCCTCCGTTTTCGTCGACGATCTGACCGCCAGCCAGATCCGCAACGGCCGCAATTTTCAGGCTTCCCCGTTTCGTTCGCAGCCGGCCTCGCGCTACGTCAAAGCCGTGACGCGCACCGGCGATCTGGTGGCCATCGGCGAAGCCGTGTTGCCGAATCTCTACCATCCGGTGGTGGTGTTGTGAACTGGCAGCGGCTGGCCCGGTGACGCGATGCGACGAGAACGGCTGGTCGTCGCTTTGCTGGCTCTGCTCGTAACCTACTTCTTTTTCTTCGAGTACTTGCCGCCTTTCAAACGGGCGCATCTCTGGTCCGACGTTGCCGGTTATCACTATCCGCTCCATAGGTACGCTTTCCAAGCGCTCAAGGAAGGGCGCATCCCGCAGTGGGACTCGTCCATCTACTGTGGCATTCCGTTCCTGGGAAATGTGCAGGCTGCGTTTTTGTATCCACCGACGTGGATGATGTACGCCGCCGTCTGGAAGCTGCCGAGAATTCCGTTCCAGGCGCTTGAAATATTCACCTTTCTCCACTTATGGCTCGCATTCCTGCTGTGTTACCTGTGGCTGCGGGGCAGAGCCGGGAAACTGGCAAGCCTCCTCGGTGCAGCCGTGTTCGCCTGGACAGGTTACATGGCGTACCAGGTGCTGCACCCCGGTGTCATCGGGGCGATGACATGGATGCCGCTGGGATTGTGGGGCATCGATGAGGCGGTGGACCGGCGGGATTGGCGTCCGCTGTGGAAAGTCGCCGCAGCTTCGGCCTTGTCATTCCTGGCGGGCTATCCGGCGGCTTGGATGGTCAACTGCGTTATCTTCGTCGTCTACGCGCTTGGGAGTCGTTCCCAAGTGCGGGCGGCGATCGGTGTCTGCCTGGCGCTCGTGGCATCCGTGCCGTTATTCCTCGCGCAACTGGTGCCCTCGATGGAAGCCAGATCGCTTATGGTGTTGGAACCGAAGTATGGGCCGGGAGCTTACGGTCTGGGCACCTTACTGCGGTCGTATCTCGCACCGAACTGGTTTGACTTCAACCCCGGGCATCCTGCCACCTTTGAGCCGGGCTGCATCTACTTGTATCTCGGTTTGCCGGCCCTGTTCGCTATCGGATGGGCGATCCGGCGGCACAAAGGCCGTACTTACCGGCAACCTATGTTGGGGTTGGCTGTCGCTCTCCTGCTGGCAAATCCGCCGCACCTGCTGATCCGCGCGGTCGAACGGATACCGGCGTTGGAGGACACGATGCAGCCATTCAACTTCTATGCGGCCGTGGCTGCCATGGCGGCACTTATCTCGGCAATTGGCCTGGATGACTTCTTTGAAAGCCGGAGGGATAGCGCTGTGCCGGCCTGGTTGTTGCCGGTCTCTTCGCTAGCGCTTGCGGTGTGGTCCTTTCGCGAACTTTGGATTTGGCACCGAGGCGGGCACTATGCAAGCGGCGCACGGTCGATGCTGCAGACGGCGATTGCCCTTGCGGCCTTCTCGCTCTGCCTCTGGTGTGTCCGCCAGACTACCGGACGGGTGAGAACCATGATCGCCGCGCTATTGCTGTTCTCGACCGCAACCGACTACAAGGTGTTTGGCTCGGGGCGTTGGTTTAACGCCGAGAAGGGCGACGTGGATAACGAATATCCTAAGTACGGGATAGGAGGCATAGACGATGTCGCCTATCGCGCGATGCGCGAGAGCCGGCACTACCGGGTAGTTACCGACGATTTGGCCGGACCGCATCCGACTCAGTACCGAATCTGGGGGTTGGCAACGCCGGAAGGGGCCGACCCATTCATTTCCTCGCAGTACAAGCAAACCATCCAGCATTGGGTTCCGTTTCAGACCAATCGTCTCTTCTATACGGACGTGCAAAACGAAGACATGCTGCAGACGCTTGGGGTGCGGTATGTGGCGGTGAGAAACAACGCGGAACACGACCCGGCGCTGGCCGCCAGCCCGAACTTCAAACTGATCGGCCGCAAGAACATCTACTGCCACGTTTACGACTATCTTCACGCCAGACCTCCCTATCATTGGGAGGACCAAGGAAGCGGCGAAGTCGAACTGACTGCCTGGATTCCCGAGCGGCGGGAATTTGTGGTGCGATCCGAGCGGGGCGGGCGGTTCGTCCTGATCGAGCAGTTCTTCCCGGGCTGGCGGGCGATTGTCGACGGACATCCTGCGAAAATCGAACGGTGGGGCGGAGCGTTTCAGGCGACCCGGCTAACCGCTGGCGATCACCGCGTCAGATTCGAGTACCATTCGGTGAGCGCACCGATGGTCGCGATCAATGTTGTTGCAGTTTGCGCTCTGCTGGTCCTGGCGTGGGTGGACACACGATCGCGGCGCAAGGCCCTTTCGCAGCCTTCGACGATGAGTTGAACGGAACAAAGCGGGACGGACGCCCGGGTTACGGGTCCGCAGCGGACTTCTTTACTTCTTTTCGGCTTCCTGCTGGTGGCGGCGTTTGCGGGCGGCTTCGTGGTCGGCGCGCAACTGATCATAGAGGGGTTCCTGATCGGGACGAAGAATGGCTTTGACTTCAGCCACCTGTTTGTCCCAGGCGGCGTGGCCCCGCTCGTTCATTTCCCGGTGGATCTGGTCGAACTGCGCGCGGGTGTCATCGAAGATCCGGTTCAGCTTGGCGATCTGCGCGTCGTCCAGCTTGACGCGCTGGCGCATCTCCTCGACCAGCCGTTTCCGTATCTCTTCCGGATCCGGCCCGGGAGCCTTGCGGGTGCCCGCCGAGCTAGCCGGCAGGTTGTGGCCGGACACGGGAGACGCCAGGTATAGGCGGTAGCCGAAGGCGCCGGCGATGGCGCCGCAGACGAAGATTGCCAGCAGGCCGAGAAACGCGAGAAAGCGGGACTTGGGCATAGGAGTCAGCTTATCGGCCCGGGTCGTTCAACTCCAGCCGCATGGGCCCGACGTTTTCCGGAGTATCCAGTGCATTGGCATCCGCCAGGGCTTCCAGGTAGTTCACTTCGGTGGCCGGCGTGGCACGTGGCAGGGACACGTACACACCGACGGCGATGGTGACGGCCGCAGCCGCGGTCACGAAGCCTCGCACCATACGCTGAAAAGAGAACGAGAAGTTGCGGCGCGATTCGATTCGCCGCCAGAGGCCGGGCATGAAATTGGGGCTGGGCTCCCGATCTGGGCAGGCCTCCCGGTATGCCCGAAAAAGGGAGTCCAGATTGTCGTCGCCGCTGCCCTGCTTTGGGTACATCGCTTCCTCGCTCCAACGGCCTCAGCCGTTCTCGCTTTTTTTCTCCGCCGTTTCAAACGCCTTCAAAACCCGTTGCCGCGCCCTGAATAAGCGGACCTTAAGAGCATTTTCCTTGACCCGATAAATCTTTTCAAGCTCCTTTAAGGAGAGCCCTTCCACTTCTTTCATCAACAACAGAACCCGGTCCGCCTCGGAAACCGCCCCCAGCAGCGAGTCCACGGTTTCGCGCAGCTTCTTCTTCTGCTGCCGGTCCTGCTCGGCCTTGCCTCCGGCTACCGCATCCGCCATCATAACCTGCTGCTCGGACAGGTCGGACATGCGGTACTCCGGCCGGCGCCGCTGCTTGCGCAGGTAGTCGTAAGCCGCGTTGACCGTCAGCCGGTACAGCCACGGCTCAAAGACTTCCGGCGCCCGCAACTGGTCGAGCGAAAAATAGAGCCGCAAGAAGACTTCCTGTGCGACGTCCTCGACATCTTCCGTACGGGCGATCAAACGGCCGATCGTCCCCATGGTGCGCTTCCGGTACGCCAGGACAACCTCGTTAAATGCCGCACTGTCACCCTGTTGCGCGCGCCGGACCAACTCGAAGTCTACCAGCATGCCACACCGCTCGCCGGCGCTGGCCCGGTACTCGACTTCGTTTGCATAGGCGTCAAGGCTTATCCACAGGTTACACGGTCCGCATGCGGTGGGGCATGACTAGCTTGACCGTTGGATGAAATCCCCCGAACCGCGATGATAGCCTAAAGGCATGCGCTTTTCCGAGTCCATTTTTTCCAGCCGCTTCCAGATCGCGCGCCACGACCTGGAAAGCCATCTGGCTGAAGCGCTTTCCGCCGGCGGCGATTACGCCGACCTGTACTTCGAGTACCTGCTCACCAGCTCCATCGGTATTGACGAATCGATGGTCAAAAGCGCTACCCAGGGAGTTTCGGTGGGGGTTGGCTTGCGGGTGATCGCCGGGGAGCGGACCGGCTACGCCTACTCGGACGACATGGCCCCGGAGAAGATCCGCAAGGCGGCGCGGGTGGCGGCGCACATAGCCCGCGGCCCCAGCCATGTGGACAAGGTGAGTCTGAGCGAAGGCCAGCCGCACAATTTGTATCCGGTCCTGATCGCGCCCACCGAAACGGCGTTCGGCGAACGGGTGGAGCTGGTGAAGCGCGCCGACCGCGCCGCGCGCGCCTACGATTCCCGTATCTTCCAGGTGCAGGCGGTTTACGCCGACAACCTGCGCGAAGTGATGGTGGCGACCAGCGAAGGCGTGCTGACGCTGGACCGGCAGCCGCTGGCGCGCCTTAGCGTCTCCGCGCTGGCGCGGGTAGAGGGCGGCGAGCCGCAACGGGGCCACTCGGGCGGCGGCGGGCGCGTCGAGCTGGATTTCTTTTTGCGCGAAAAGACCCCCGAGCACTTCGCCCGGGAAGCCGCGCGGGAAGCGGTGGCGATGCTCGATGCGGTGAACGCCCCGGCGGGCGAAATGACGGTGGTGCTGGGGCCGGGCTGGCCGGGCATTCTGCTGCACGAAGCCGTTGGCCACGGGTTGGAAGCGGATTTCAACCGCAAGGGCGTTTCCGCCTTCAGCGGGCGGATGGGCCAGCGGGTGGCCAGCGAATTGTGCACCGTCATCGACGACGGGACCATCTCCCACCGGCGCGGCTCGCTCAACGTGGATGACGAGGGGCATCCCACTCAGCGCAACGTGCTGATCGAAAATGGCATACTCACCGGCTACCTGCAGGACAAGCTCTCCAGCCGCCTGATGGGGTCGGCTTCCACCGGCAGCGGGCGCCGCGAGAGCTACGCTCACATCCCCATGCCGCGGATGACCAACACCTTCATGCTGGCAGGCGAAAGCGACCCGGGCGAGATCATCCGCTCCGTGCCGAAAGGCCTCTACTGCGCCAATTTCGGCGGCGGCCAGGTGGATATCACCAACGGCAACTTCGTGTTCTCCGCCTCGGAAAGCTACCTCATCGAAGACGGCCACCTGACCCGGCCGGTGCGCAACGCCACCCTCACCGGCAACGGCCCCGAGGCGCTGAAATACGTGAGCATGGTGGGCAACGACTTGCGCCTCGACGAAGGCGTCGGCATTTGCGGCAAGGAAGGGCAGAGTGTCCCGGTAGGCGTCGGCATCCCAACGCTGAAGATCGACCGCATGACGGTCGGCGGTACGGGATAAGCTCGGGAAAGACGTCACGTGCGGTTCGAAAGGGGAGAACATGGAGACGGGTCAGCCTCCTGATACCGAGCCATAGTCTGCTAAATGGGTAAGGGAGCGGCGCTTCGCTGGGTCGAAAACAAGAGACTGGGCAGGCATTTGCGGGGAAGGGGCGTCGAGATAGGAGCCTTGTGGCGGCGATTCCCGGTCGCCGCGAGATCCGTGGTCTGGTACGTCGACCGGCATCGCTTGAGCGACCTGCGGCGGCAGTACCCGGAATTAAGCCAGCAGCTTGTTTCCCCGGACGTTTTAGCCGACGCCGGCCAGCTTCCTTTCGCCGACGGCAGCCTGGATTTCGTGATTGCCAGCCACGTTCTCGAGCACATGCCGTTTCCCCTGGCTGCGCTGCGTAGCTGGTATCGTGTGCTCGCCTCCGGCGGCGTTGTCATTTTGAAGATCCCGGACAAGCGCTACACCTTCGACGCAAAGCGGCGGCGGAGTCCACTGCAACACCTGGTCGAAGAGGACCTGCATCCCGAAGCGTTCGATAAGCGCGCTCACTTTCAGGACTGGGTAGAGCACGTCGGCGGACGTGCGCCGGGGAGTGAGGCCCTGCAACATGAGACCAATCGCCTGATGGACCTGGACTACAGTATTCACTACCACGTCTGGACGGACGAAGATATACGCGAACTGATCGATTACACGCGGACGGGCATGGGATTGAACTGGCGTCCGGTTCTGTTTCTGGGGGCGCACTTCTACCGCAAGGAGTGCGCGGTTGCCTTGCAGCGGGACTGATGCTTCCTGCCGGCGGCGGCCGCCTTCGTTATATATAAAACAATGATATAGTGTGAGTGATATGCCGTCTGTATTGATTCACCTCGACAACGCCACCTGCAAGGCGCTCGAGAGGATTGCTCCGCCGCGAAAACGCAAGCGGGCCGAGTTTATTCGCGAGGCGGTGAAGGAAGCTATCCGCAACCACGAGTTTGCCCGGATGCGGGAAGCCTACCGCCTGCAACCCGACTCGGCGGAAGAGGCCGATGACTGGTCGTCCGCCGAGGAGTTCGAGGCGTGAGGCAATTCGAGATCTGGTGGGCAGAGCTGCCCAGGCCTGCCGGGCGTCGTCCAGTACTCTTGCTGAGCCGCAACGACGCATACGAGTACCTGAACAAGTTCGTGGTGGCTGAGGTGACTACCAAGATCCGCAATATCCCGGTGGAGATTCCGCTGGGCCGGCGCGAAGGAATGGCTAAGCAGTGCGTCGCCAACTGCGACAATCTTCGAACCGTGCCTCGTCAGGCGTTGGAATCGAAAATCTCCCGGCTGGCTGCGGGCCGCGTGCCGGAGGTGAAGCGCGCCGTCGGCTATGCGCTTGGATGGCGCGAACTGATAGACCCGGAGGGCTAGCGCCTCGCCCGTTATGAGCAAACTCGTGTCCAAGACGCTCGCTGACACGCCCGTCACGCCCGCCCGGAAACGCAGGCTGGCGCGGTTGGCGAAACGGCCCGATGCGGAGATCGATCTTTCAGACGTTCCCCCGCTGACACAGAGCTTTTGGGAGAACGCCGTCCGCAATCCGTTTTGCCGCCCCGTCAAGCAGCAATTGACGGTGCGTTTGGATGCCGATGTGGTGGCTTGGCTGCGCCGGCATGGGAAGGGCTATCAGACCAGTCTCAACCGGATGCTCCGGGAAGCCATGCGAGAGAACACCGGCAAGAGCGCGTGAACTTTTTCATCAAGGCGCGGCGTCCGGGACTTCGTAGTACTGTGAAGGCATGAGCGCAGCCTCCATGCTCGACGGCATGCTGGAACCCTTGGGCCGGTGTCTGGATGCCGAATCCGCCCGGCGCGTTGTCGAACTCCGCGTCTCTCTGCCCGTGCAGCAGCGCATCTGCGGGCCAAGCCCCGGAGGGGCGAAAGATAGTAGCCCACGGCAAAGCCGTGGG
>JBAVIH010000082.1:0-7426 GCA_049686695.1 Bryobacteraceae bacterium
GCCATCGGATGTCTGAATGCCTGGCATTGGGTGGACAAGGAAGACAAGGAGATGAGGGAGGAACAAGAGGATGATGATGACTGAAGGTTTGAATCTCGTGTTGGCAACGGTGACCGGCGTCTTGCTCGGCGTGATATTTTTTGGCGGCCTTTGGTGGACGGTTCGTAAGGGCACTTCGTCCCAACAGCCGGCGCTTTGGTTCCTCTGCAGCCTGTTGCTGCGAACAAGTACTGCGCTGGTGGGTTTTTATCTTGTCGGTCGTGTTCATTGGGAGAGGTTGCTGGTGTGCCTCCTTGGATTTGTCATGGCACGCTACATCGTGACCCGTCTCACCCGAGCGGCGGAAAAGCCAACTTACTTCGCACAGGCGGCGACCCATGCACCTTAGTCCCGATCAGATCGTTTTCTGGCAATACGGAGTGTTCAAACTCAACGCCACCATTGTGTTCACGTGGGGACTGATGCTCGTGCTGGCTGGCGGTTCAAGACTCATCACTCGCAAACTTTCCATCGGCCTAGAGCGTTCCCTCTGGCAGAACCTTCTGGAAATCGTCGTCACCGGCATCGAGAAACAGATTGAAGAGGTAGGCCTGAGTCACCCGGAGAAATATATCGGTTTTGTGGGCACGCTCTTCGTATTTGTCGGTGCAGCGAGCCTGTGCACCGTCATTCCGGGCTATGAGCCGCCGACTGCTTCGCTCTCGACCACGGCTGCGCTGGCGCTGTGCGTATTCGTGGCCGTGCCATTCTTCGGCATCGAGGAGCAAGGGGTGCTCAGCTACCTCAAATCCTATGCGAAGCCGACGGTCATTATGCTGCCGTTTAACATTATCAGCGAACTTTCGCGCACGCTGGCCCTAGCCGTCCGTTTGTTCGGCAATATGATGAGCGGGGCCATGATTGTCGGTATCCTGCTCACGATTACGCCCTTCATCTTCCCGATCGTCATGACGGTGCTCGGTCTGCTCACCGGCATGGTACAGGCCTACATTTTCAGCATCCTGGCAACGGTTTACATTGCGGCCGCCACGCGGGTCCGTAAGCCCAAGCCTATTGCCGTGCAAAGCGTTGAAGCATGAACTACGAAAACAAAGGAGAATACTGTGGATAACATGACTATTATCGCGGTGGCATCAATTGTCATCGCCGGCATTACCATCGGTTTCGGCGTCATTGGGCCTGCGCTGGCTGAGGGGCGGGCGGTTGCAACTGCGCTGAGTTCGCTGGCCCAGCAACCTGATGCCTCTGCTACCATAACCCGGACCTTGTTCGTGGGCCTGGCAATGATCGAGTCCCTGGCCATCTATTGCTTCGTGGTCTCGATGATTCTGATCTTCGCCAACCCGTTCTGGAACCACGTCATCGCCCACGCCACAGGAAAATAGACCATGTTAACCGATTGGTTCACCATCGTTGCGCAGGCGCTCAACTTTCTCATCCTGGTGTGGTTGATGAAGCGCTTCCTTTACAAACCAATCCTCCACGCCATCGATGAACGGGAGAAGCGGATCGCCACAGAACTCGCGAACGCGGACGCGAAAAGAGCCGAGGCCCAAAAGGAACACGACGAGTTCCAGCAGAAGAATGCGGATTTCGACCAACAGCGCGCCGCGCTTTTGAGCAAAGCAACAGACGAGGCGCAGGCCGAACGCCAGCGGCTCATCGACGAAGCGCGGAAGGCGGCCGACGCCTTGAGTGCCAAGCGACAGGAAACACTGAGAAATGAAGAACGGAACTTATATCAGGCAATCAGCCGCCGGACACAGCAGGAAGTATTTGCCATCGCACGAAAGGCGCTGACAGATCTCGCCACGGTGAGTCTGGAAGAGCGCCTGGGCGAGGTGTTCACTCGCCGTTTGCGAGAGATGAACGGCAAGGCGAAAGAAGCCCTCGGCGAAGCTCTGAAGACAGCCTCCGACCCCGCGGTGGTGCGCAGCGCGTTTGACGTGCCTGCGGACCAACGCGCGGCCATACAAAACGCGCTCAACGAGACCTTCTCGGCTGAAATCCACGTACGGTTCGAGACTGCGCCAGAACTGATCGGCGGCATTGAACTCACCTCGAATGGGCAAAAGGTGGCTTGGAGCATCGCGGATTATCTGGAGTCGCTGGAACGGGGCATCGACGAACTTCTGAAAGAGAAGGACAAACCTGAAGCCAAAGCCGCGCCTAAACCTGAGCCCAAGCCGGAAGCCGAAACCGAGGCAAAGCCCAAGCCTACACCTAAAGAAGGAAAGCCAGGAACAAAGGGGCAATAAACATGGAACCCGAGAGCCTCCAGAACGTTTTCGACAGCGTGTTTGCCAGCATTAGCCAAGCACGAGAAGCATTCACGCCGAAACTGACGCCTCGGGAGGTGGGCACGATTACCAGTGTCGCGACCGGCATCGCCAAGGTGTCGGGTCTCCCCGGTGTGGGCTTTGAGGAAGTATTGACGTTTCCCGGCGACGCGCTCGGCATTGCGTTCAACGTGGACGAGGACGAAATTGGCGTCGTTCTGCTGGGCGAATACTGGCATCTCCACGCGGGAGATGAAGTCCAGCGCACCGGCCGTGTCATGGACGTGGCCGTGGGCGACGGATTGCTGGGGCGCGTCATTGACCCGCTCGGCCGGCCGCTCGATGGCAACGGTCCGGTGGCCTCTAGCAAGCGCCTACCCATTGAACGCCCCTCCCCGCCCATCATGGACCGCTCGCCCGTCACGGTGCCTCTCCAGACCGGCCTCATGGTCATCGATGCGCTCATTCCCGTTGGGCGCGGCCAGCGCGAGTTGATTCTCGGCGACCGCCAGACGGGCAAGACCGCTATTGCGATCGACACCATCCTCAACCAGCGCGACCAGGATGTGCTGTGCGTTTATTGTGCCATCGGGCAGCGCGCGTCCGCCGTCGCGAAGGCAGTGGCAACTTTGCGGGAAAAGGGCGCGATGGATTACACCGTCCTCGTGGTGACCGAGGGCGACGCACCGCCGGGTCTTGCTTACGTCGCTCCTTACGCCGCCACCAGCATCGCCGAGTCTTTCATGGAAGCGGGGCGGGATGTGTTGATTGTTTACGACGACCTGACCCATCACGCGCGCTCCTACCGCGAACTCTCTCTCTTGCTGCGCCGCCCTCCCGGTCGCGAAGCATTTCCCGGCGATATCTTTTACATCCACTCGCGGCTGCTGGAACGTGCGACGCATTTGCGTAAGGAACTCGGCAACGGATCTCTCACCGCCCTGCCCATTATCGAAACCGAAGCGCAGGACATTTCCGCCTATATTCCGACCAACTTGATTTCCATCACGGATGGGCAGATCTACCTCTCGCCGACGCTGTTTGAATTGGGCGTGCTGCCAGCGGTCGATGTCGGAAAATCCGTTTCGCGGGTTGGCGGGCAGGCGCAACGAGCGGCCTATCGCGCGGTGGCGGGCGACCTCAAACTCGCCTATGCGCAATTTGAGGAACTCGAGACGTTTTCCCGGTTCGGAGCCCGCCTGGATGAAGACACCCGCAAGACCATCGAGCACGGCCGGCGAATCCGCGCCTGCCTTAAACAGCCGGAATTCGCCCCGGTGCCCGTGCCTGAGCAAATCGCCGTGCTGCTGGCATTGACCGCAGAACTCTTCGACCGTGTGCCTCTTGACCAGATGACCGACGCCGAGCACGCCCTACGCAAGGCAGCGGCGGATATCCCAGCGGAGGTGCGCAAGCGATTGGACACCGCCGACAAATTAGGTGACGAGGACCGCAAGACGATTATCCAAATCGCGCGACAATCGCTTGTTCCCTTCCAGCCCAAGCCTGAACCCGAGGCCAAGCCTGAAGTCAAAACGGAGGTCAAGTCTAAGACTGAATCCGAGCCGAAGCCGGAAGCCAAAGCGGAGGTCAAGCCCAAGGCTGAGCCCGCTGCCAAGCCGGAAGTCCAAGCGGAGGTCAAGCCCATACCTAAACCCGAGGAGAAGTCATGAGCAACACCACGGCTAGTATGCGCCGGAAGATCGCCGGTGCCGGGGACCTCCAATCCGTCGTCCGCACGATGAAGGCCGTGGCCGCCTCGAGCATCGGGCAATACGAGAAATCGGTGAGCGCGTTAGGCGACTACTATCGCACTGTGGAACTGGGGTTGAGCGCGTGCTTCCGAGAAAGCGGCCCGGCGCCGTTGATTATAGAGCGGAAAGGAAAAACAGTTGCCGGTCCGATTGGTGCCGTCGTGTTCGGTTCAGACCAAGGACTAGTGGGCCAGTTTAATGATGTGGTGGCCGACTATGCGGTCAAGATGCTGGCGGCTCTGCCGGCCAAAGCCGAGGTTTGGGCCGTCGGTGAGCGCGTGCATGAGCGCCTGGCAGACGCGGGCCTGCCGCTGATGGGACTATTCAGCGTACCGAACTCGGTCTCGGCCATCACCCCCCTCGTCGGGCAGATTCTGGTGGAGAGCGAGGCGCGCCAACGGCACGGTGAAGTCACCGAACTCCACCTCTTCCACAACCGCCCAACGTCCGGAGCGGTCTATGCGCCCGTCGGCCAGCGATTGCTACCGCTGGACGAACAGTGGCGGCGCAAGCTGGCTGAACTTCCCTGGCCGACGAGAAACTTGCCCGAGGTCATGAGCGGCGGTACCGCAACCCTGCGGGCATTCATCCGTGGATATCTTTTCGTCTCCATCTTCCAGGCGTGCGCCGAATCTCTCGAGAGCGAAAACGCGAGCCGCCTGGCGGCGATGCAACGCGCCGACAAAAACATCGACGAATTACTGGAGGACCTCAATAGGACATTTCACCGTTTGCGCCAGGATGGCATCGACGAGGAATTGTTCGACGTCATCTCCGGTTTCGAAGCGCTGAGCGAGCACAAGAAATGACGCGTATTGGCAACGGTACAGACCAGGGGTGTCCTGCAAGAAGGCGGCGATTCACGCCCCGTGAGTGCTGAGCGCGCCCCAGCCAGCTTGTGACACCGAAGGGATCAAGATGAAAATCAATTCAAAGAATTTCCGTGTGCGGCCCGGAAAAGACGTCAAGCTCAAAGAGTGGCCGACGATTGTGAAGCCATTTTGCACGTCGAAGAAGGATTATCAAAAACTCCTGGGAGAGCACGTTTAAGAGTTGAGCTCGCTGCAACACCTTCACTACGCTTCCAACCGCTATGCGTTGCTCCTGATTTTCCAGGGGATGGATGCCGGCGGCAAGGACGGCGCCATTCGGCACGTTATGTCCGGGATCAATCCGCAGGGCTGCCAGGTCTTTAGCTTCAAACAGCCGAGCGCCAACGAATTGGAACATGATTTTCTTTGGCGCACGACATGCCGGCTTCCCGAGCGCGGTCACATCGGCATATTCAATCGTTCCTATTACGAAGGGGTGTTCGGGTGCATCCGGAGATTCTCCGCAGCCAGGGGCTTTCGGAAGAGTTGCGCCACGAGAAAACTATCTGGGCGGAGCGGTATCGCTCCATCCGGGACCTGGAGAGCCACCTCTATCGCAACGGAACGCGAACTGTCAAAATATTCCTCCACCTTTCGAAGGAAGAGCAGCGGAAGCGATTCCTCGAGCGCATTGATGAGCCCGACAAGAACTGGGAATTCAGCCCCGCGGACATTCACGAGCGGAAATATTGGAAGCATTACATGGAGGCTTACGAGACTTGCCTGAAGGCGACGAGCACCCATCACGCGCCATGGTACGTCGTTCCCGCCGACGATAAGGACAGCGCTCGCCTGGCTGTTTCCCAAATTGTTCTGGATGCGCTCGGCGAACTGAAAATGGCGTATCCCACAACCACCGCGAAACGCGCGAAGGAATTGAAATCGATCCTCCACGAGCACGGACATCATGCGCCGTGTGAAGTCGAAAGGAATCTCGTCCAGCTTCTTGTGCTTCTCGACCACCGCTTTCCCGTGGAAGTCGGAGCTGTCCAGGATGGGCACGTCGAGCAGGTTCTTGAGGCCGGTTTGAAAGTAGCTGATCAGGTAGCCGTCCAGCAGCACTTCCTCGGTTTCGCGTCCGGCAACGTTGCAATGCCGCTGGAGGACCACGCGATCCTCGGTGAGCGTGCCGGTTTTGTCGGTACACAAGACATCCATTCCTCCAAAGTTCTGAATGGCGTTGAGGCGCTTGACGATCACCTTCTTGCGGCTCATGGCGAGCGCACCCTTGGCGAGGCAGACGGAGACGATCATGGGCAGCATTTCGGGGGTGAGGCCCACGGCCACCGCCATCGCGAAGAAAAAGGCACTCTTCCAATCGTGCTTGGTGAACCCGTTGATGAGGAATACCAGCGGCACCATCACCGCCATGAGCCGGATCATGAGCCATGTGAAGCCGCTAAGACCCCGGTCGAAGCTCGTCGGTGCTTGGGCCTCCGTGATCGAGCCGGCCATGCTGCCGAGATAGGTGTGGACCCCCGTACTAACGACGACTGCGGTGGCGGTGCCGCTCTGGACGCTGGTCCCCATGAAGCAGGTGTTCTTGATCTCAGTCGGTGAGGTTGAGACCTCCGTCTTGGTTTCGGGGTCGTGAAACTTCTCGACCGGGAGCGACTCCCCGGTGAGGCTACCCTGGCTAACGAAGAGATCTTTGCAAGACAGCACCCGCACGTCGCCGGGTATCATGTCGCCCGCGGACGCTTGATGACATCCCCTGGCACCAGGTCACGAAGCGGCATCTCCCTCGCGCTGCCATCTCGAGTGACGGTAGCCGTCACATGGATCATGGCCTTGAGCTTGGCCGCAGCGGCGTCTGCCCTGGCCTCCTGGATGAAGCGGAGCGCGACGCTGAGCACCACCATGCCCGCCATCACGGTTCCCGCGCGCGCGTCGCCCGTAGAGAACGAAACCGCCGATAGGGTCGCCAGCAGAATCACCAGCGGGTTGCGGATGATTTTCATCAGACGCAGGAACCAGCCTTGTTGGCGCTCCTGAGCCACTTCATTCGGACCGGTCGTGCGGGCGCGCTCTTCGGCCTCCGTTTGGGTCAAGCCCGCCACAGTCGTGTGCAAAGATCGGAGGAGTTCTTCTCCGTCCTTCCCGGCTGCGTCGAGGACAGCGGGTGAAACGCGAATGTTCTGGTTCTTCGCCTTCTTTGGAATGGCCGGAGGGTCCGGGTGTGGCCCGGCGGGGCCAGAGCCATCTGTCCCAGCGGGCTTCACTGAAGCCACCGCGGCGATATTGGCATCGGATGTTGTCATTCGCTCCGGCTTCCTTGCAGGCAAAGCACCGTCTTGGCTTGGCTTACGAACACTTCAATCTGCCGCGCTTTCCTGGCGGTCTGCCCGGGCCTGAAGGTGTTGTTCCGTACCTTTCGGGCTGCTTTCGGAACTCGACCACCATTTCGGACTCGGTGCGAGTACCGCCGCGGGCGATCGATGGACGTTTCGACGGATCTTCGCACTTCGCGACAAGTGCGTTGTTGAGCATCGCCTCTGCCCGGAACCAGTCTTCTTGATCC
>JBAVIH010000083.1:0-5130 GCA_049686695.1 Bryobacteraceae bacterium
GCATATCCGTTGCTGATCTGGCGCATGTTGCGTAGCGCGCTGCCGGCCCCATCGTGCTCGTTCATCATCATCGCGACCGGATTGCGCACGCTGCCGAAGGGAGGCGGCAGCACAGGCTCTTTCGCCACCACGGCCTCTTCCATCCGCAGGATGTATGGAAAGAGGACCATCTCCTCCTTAATCAGGTGGGTAGTCAACTCTTCGGCGAGCCCGCTGAAGATCTCCCGCAGGCGAGGCAATTCGGGATGATTCCCGCCATGCACCGAGCACACCTTGTCGAACAGCGGGCCCAAACGGGCGAGTTCCTCGCGCGTATACACGTGGTGTGTGCTCTGGATGTGCGCGAGCAATTCGGAAAGGGTCTCGGCTTGCCAGTTTCGCCCTAGCGCGCTGGCAGACGCAGCCTGGCTCGCCGCCGTCAAAGAGTCCGCCACTTGGTTGATGGACACATGAGCTGCCTGGCACGCCTGTTCCAAAGTTTGACCACCGCCGCAACAGTAGTCGATGCCCAGCTTTTCAAACACGCGGGTTGCAGCCGGGTTCTCCAGCGCCAGATCGCCTACCGTCTTTTCCGTCGTAACGCTCATCGTTTTTCTCCTCGATGTATCGAGCGTACTCCGGTTGGGCATGCCGCGCCTGTGACTTTTGTCACAGGGAGATGCAAACTCCGGCGCGGTGGCGATGGGTGCAGCCTATTTGGTGGGGTCCAGTTCGGCTTCGAAGGCCTTCAGATTTGGGATAACGGCGCGGCGGCCTTCCAGCTTGAGAAGTCCTTCCGCCTGCAAGCGGGAGAGATTGCGCGAAACCAACTCGCGGACGGTCCCAAGTTGCGAGGCCAGTCCCTGGTTAGTGCCAGGCAGCGAGAATTCCACGCCCGCCACCGACGCCGTTCCTTCGCGCTGGGCAAGATGTAATAGAAAGGACGCCAGACGATGGCGCACGGTGGTGAACGAAAGTTCTTCGATAATCCCCACCAGCCGCCGCAGGCGCGCGCCGACCACGCGGAGTACTTTGAGAGCGACTTCGGGATGCGCCAGGCACAGGGCCTGGAAATCCCGCTTGCCGACAAACAGCAGCGTAGCGTGGTCAACTGCGGCTCCGGAGGCCGGGTAGCTGCCGCCATCGAAAACCGGCACCTCGGCAACGGAGCTGCCCGGGCCATCAATGCTGAGCACCTGCTCGCGGCCGCCGGACGAGCTTTTGAAGATTCGGATGTTCCCTCGCTCCACGATGCATAGTCCCGCGCACGGCTCGCCCTCGCCGAAAACCATTTCTCCGGGAGCGAACTGGCGCGGCACGGCGCGTTCGGCCAGGAATTGCAGTTCCGAATCCGTCAGGCCAGAGAGGATGGCGACCTTCGCCAACGTCCGCCGATAGTCCGCGCGCGATTCTGCCACGGAGCTTATTGTAGCGAACGCATCGGCGAATGCTGCCATTCGGGCCGGAGGCTCATAATCCTGGGTCGTCCTGGAGCGGCCTCCGAATGGATGGCGCAGACGCAGGACTGGTTCGCGCGCGCCCGGTTTTCAGTCGGTGTCCCGAATCGGCAGTCTGTCGCATCTCGGAAATAGATCGTGATACGATATATTTATGAATGCAGACAACGATCTAACCATTGATCGATATCGCAATCTGGCCGAATTCCGCAGGCAGATCCGGCGATTTCTCCATTTCAGCGAAGTGACAGCGAAGGAACATGGCCTGGAGGCGCAGCAACATCAACTGCTGCTTGCCGTGCACGGTCTGCCAGAGGGCACGCACCCCACCATTCGGGAGATTGCATCGAGGTTGTTCATTCAACATCACAGTGCGGTGGAACTGGTCGACCGGCTGGAGGTTACGGGAGCGATCGTGAGGCATCCCGGAACCCAGGATAAACGCGAAGTGCGGGTGCGGCTGACGCCGGCTGGCCGCGCGATCCTGCGTAAGCTCGCGCTGGCCCACCGCACCGAACTGGAACGGTCTGGTCCCGAGTTGGCGCAGGCGCTGAACTCGGTGCTGCGGCACAGCAGGAGGGCGGCGGCATCATGAATTGCCGCGGCGTCATAGAGAAAGGCCCCAGCGCCCATTCCCAGGAATTAGGTGATTTTACGACCACGGCGCGCTTGATTCCGATTTCGGCGGCAGCGATCGGCATCGGCATTTTAAGCGCGTTTGTCGCATGCGCGTTGCTTCGACTGATTGCCTTTTTCACGAATGCTCTCTATTACGGGCGGGTGAGCACGGTCTTCCGTTCTCCCGCGGCCAACCACCTCGGCTGGGTCGCGGTGTTGATCCCAGTGGCGGGCGGTCTCTTCATCGGTCTCATGGCGCGATACGGTTCGGAGCGTATTCGCGGGCACGGCATTCCGGAAGCGCTCGAATCGATTCTGATCAACGGAAGTAAAGTGCAGCCACGGCTCGCGATTCTGAAGCCTGTTTCGGCCGCGATTTCGATCGGATCGGGCGGCCCTTTCGGCGCCGAGGGTCCGATCATCATGACGGGCGGCGCGCTCGGAAGCGTCATCTCACAGCTGTTTCGACTGACTGCGGCCGAGCGGAAGACGCTGCTGGTTGCGGGCGCGGCCGCGGGAATGTCCGCCACATTCGCGACACCCATCGCGGCCGTGCTGCTGGCGGTTGAGTTACTGCTGTTCGAATGGAAACCGCGCAGCGCGATTCCGGTGGCGCTAGCGAGCGCGACAGCGGACGCGGCGCGACGATACACTCTCGGCCTGGGCCCGCTCTTTCCTGTGCCGCACCACGCCATTTTCATCGGTCCGCAGGGACTGTTGGGATGTGTCCTCGCCGGCCTCCTGGCGGGTGGCCTCTCAGCGCTCCTGACGATCGGCGTCTACGCGGCCGAAGACTCGTTCATGAAGCTGCCGATCCACTGGATGTGGTGGCCCGCGATTGGCGGCCTCGCGGTCGGATTGGGCGGGATGATTTTCCCGCAGGCGCTGGGCGTTGGATACGACACGATCCAATCTCTGCTGCAAGGCGACGTGCCGCGCGCGGTGATCGCCGGCGTGCTGCTGGTCAAATCGGCAATCTGGGTGATCTCGTTGGGCTCGGGAACTTCCGGTGGCGTGTTGGCGCCCCTGCTGATGATGGGTGCGGCGTTGGGAGGCGTTGAGGCGATGTTCCTGCCGAACGAAGGCGCCGGTTTCTGGCCGCTGATCAGCATGGGAGCGATTCTGGGCGGTACGATGAGGGCGCCGTTCACGGCGATTCTGTTTGCGCTAGAACTAACCCATGACGTCAATGTTCTGCTCCCGCTGCTGGTAGCGGCAATGCTGGCGCATGGCACCACCGTGCTGCTGCTGAAACGCTCCATCCTGACGGAGAAGGTCGCGCGGCGAGGCTTCCACCTGACACGCGAATATGCGACCGATCCGCTCGAGGTCCTGTTGGTGCGAGAGGCCATGCGAACGAAGCTTGCCGCGCTTTCGGCCGAGGCGACGATCGAGGATCTGCGCCACATCCTGGTTCGCGCGCCGGCGCACCGCCGCCAGCATCTCTATCCCGTGGTGGATCGGGAACGAAGGGTGAAGGGTGTGATTACGCGCAACGAACTGCGCAAACTGACCGAATCGTCCGCCGCGGAGGCGTCGCTAGCCGGTGTTCTGATAGAACCCGTGGTGGCTTATCCCGATCAGTCACTGCGTACCGTCGTGTTGCGTATGGCCGAAACCGGTCTCACCAGGTTTCCCGTAGTCGACCGTGATAACAGGCAACTTCTCGGGATGATTTCGCTCGATGATCTGCTGCTCGCCAGAGTTCGGAACCACAACGAGGAACACCGACGCGAACGAGCGTTGCGACTGCGCTTGCCATTTGGAGGCCGCACCAAGGTGACCAGGAACTAGGATGCCGCCGGGTCCCATAGTGGTGTGCGCGCAGGTCTTGACCATCGGTCATTCGACGAGAACTCTCGATACCTTCGTCGAAATGCTCTCTGCTCACGGCGTGAAACACCTCGTGGATGTGCGGACCATTCCGCGCTCTCGCCACAACCCACAGTTCAATCGCGACACCCTGCCGGAACCACTGCGGCTCGCAGGAATCGCTTACACTCACATGGAGCAGCTTGGGGGACTGCGGCACGCACGCCGGGACTCGCCGAACACCGGCTGGCACAACGCCTCGTTCCGGGGTTTCGCCAACTACATGCAAACGCCGGAGTTCGAAGCCGGTCTGGAGAAGCTTATGCAACTCGCAGCACGCGAGCAAACCGCCATCATGTGCGCCGAGGCGGTACCCTGGCGCTGTCATCGCTCACTCATAGCGGACGCACTGAAGGTACGCGGCGCGCAGGTCGAACATATCATGAGCGCAAGCCGGACACAGCCGCACTTGCTTACTGGCTTCGCAAAGGTCTCGGGCATGAACATCACCTATCCTGAGGAGACAGGTTGACGTCAGAAAGTGCGTTGCGGTGAGCCGGAAGCGGTCACGCCGGTAGCTACCCAGCCTCTGGTGGCGTTCGGATGCCGTTTCGTCCAGTTCTGGGACTGCTTCTTTCGAGGTTTCCCGACCGACTCCCGGAGGCAGAAGCGCGAGCGTATACTATTGCAGAGCAAGAGGTCCAAATACGTTCGTTTGCCGTAAGGAATTGGAAAACTGAAATTTCTGTCATGAAGTGAAGGAGGCACATGATCGCCACATCTGCCGGCGCTGCAAGTCTCTCTCCCTGGTGGAGACACTCCGCCATCCTCGTAATGATCGCTGGCTTCTCGGTTCTGACCTTTGTAACGGTCTTGACCTACACGAACGCTCCACCCATCCCCGAGCGGGTCACGGATGCAATGGGAACGGTGTTGTTTACTGGAGCTGACATCCGGATGGGCCAGGAGGTCTTTCTCAAGTACGGTCTGATGGAGCACGGGAGCCTGTGGGGCCATGGCGCCTACTTGGGTCCCGACTACAGCGCCGAGTACTTGCATAGGCTCAGCGAGGTGACCCTGGACACGATCGCGAACGAGAAGTACGGCAAACCGTTTGCGCAGCTCTCGCCGGACGAGCGGAGCATCGCATCCGCGCGGACTATGACGGGGCAGTGTCAAGAGTTTTGTGTAAACGGCTTTCGGTTGGTTGATGGTTTTCGGCTACACTGGTTGCACCTGAGCGGAGGGTAGGGCTCCGCGGGGA
>JBAVIH010000084.1:0-24544 GCA_049686695.1 Bryobacteraceae bacterium
CCCTTGCGGGGGTTCCCGACTGTTGGCAGGCGGAAGCGCCTGCCCCACTCACTCTCCTGCCCCACGCCGCCCCCAGATTGGGCCGGCGGGGATGCTAAGCTATCGAAAGATGACTGTAGACGAAATACGAGAGCTGATCAAGCTGGCTTCGGAAACCGGGGTCGCCGAACTCGAAGTGCAGCGCGGCGACAACCGCGTCCGCATCCGCCGCGCGGGGTTTGCGCCGCAGGAAATCGTGCTGGCGCCGCCAGCCTACGCTGCAGCCGGACCGGTCCAGGCGGCAACCCCCGCCCCTACGGCTCCAGCCGAGCCGTCGGCGCCCAAAGAGCGGGACCAAGCCGTCGACCCCAACCTGTCACTGGTGAAATCGCCCATTGTCGGCACCTTTTACGAGTGTCCGTCGCCAGGCTCGCCGCCTTTCGTGCGCCTGGGCGAGAAGGTGCAGCCGGGCAAGGTGCTGTGCATCATCGAATCCATGAAGCTGATGAACGAGATCGAATGCGAGACCTCGGGCATCCTGGAAAGCAAGCTGGTGATGAACGGGCAGCCGGTGGAGTACGGGGAGGCGTTGTTTGCCATCCGTACCGTTTAAGAAGATACTCATCGCCAACCGCGGCGAAATTGCGGTCCGGGTCATCATGGCGTGCAAGGAGCTGGGAATTCCCACGGTGGCCGTGTACTCGGAAGCGGACCGTTACAGCTCGCACGTGCGTTACGCCGATCAGGCCATCTGCATCGGGCCCGCCAAGAGCGCGCGCAGCTATCTGAACGTGGCGGCGATCATCAGCGCGGCCGAAATCACCAACGTGGATGCGATCCATCCCGGCTACGGATTCCTGAGCGAGAACGCCGGGTTCGCCGAAGTCTGCGAGATGTCGGGCATCCGCTTCATCGGCCCGCAGCCCCAGGTGATCCGGCTGATGGGCGTCAAGGAGCAGGCGCGCGCCTTCATGCGCGAGATGGGGGTTCCCGTGCTGCCCGGTTCGCCGGGCGTGCTGGCCAGCCCGGAAGAGGCGCTGCTGCTGGCCGAGGAAATCGGCTACCCGGTGATTCTGAAAGCTTCCGCGGGCGGCGGCGGCCGCGGCATGCGCGTCGTCAACGACGCCAAGGATCTGCCCGCCCTGTTCGCCCAGGCGCAGCAGGAAGCCGGCGCCGCGTTCAGCTCCGCCGACGTGTACCTGGAGAAGTTCATTCCCGCGCCGCGCCACATCGAGTTTCAGATTCTGGCCGACGACCAGGGCAACGTCGAGATTCTGGGCGAGCGCGAGTGCAGCATCCAGCGGCGCCACCAGAAGCTGATCGAGGAATCGCCGTCGCCGGTGGTAACCGGCGCCCAGCGCGCGGAAATTTCGGCGGCGCTGCGCAAGGCCATTCGGGCGGCCGGCTACACCAACGCGGGCACGGTCGAGTTCCTGATGGACGAGACCGGCAAGCTGTACTTCATCGAGGTGAATGCCCGCATCCAGGTAGAGCACCCGGTCAGCGAGTTCGTCACCGGGGTGGACATCGTCAAGAGCCAGATCCGCATCGCGCAGGGCGAGACGCTGCCGCAGATCCTCGGCCGTCCGGTGGAGTTGCGCGGCCACTCGATCGAGTGCCGCATCAACGCGGAGAACCCCGAGACCTTCGCGCCCTCGCCCGGCCGCATCACCGGCTTCCATCTTCCCGGCGGCATCGGCGTGCGCGTGGACACCTGGGCTTACACCGACTGCGTGATTCCGCCGTATTACGATTCGCTGGTGGCCAAGCTGATCGTATACGGCAACGACCGCGCCGAGGCCATCGCGCGCATGCGCCGCGCGCTCGACATGTTCGTTATCGAGGGGATCCACACCTCGATTCCGCTGCACCAGCGGATCCTGGCCGATCCCGATTTCCAGGCCGGCCGCTTCGACACCAGCTTCATCAACCGCTTCCTGGCCGCGGCCAAACAGGCTAAGCAGGCTAAGCAGGCTAAGCAGGGGTAGCGCGGTATCTCGCAGCCATCCGGCGCCACGGCGTGGCACGGGGCAGCAAGCAATGTCGAGACGACACTACCGGCACGGCAGACCGGACAGCTTGCACCGCAGTTTCCTCTTCGCGCCACGAGCTAGAATCTACTTTGATGCGGCGCACGCTGATTCCGATGTTACTGGCGATCACGCTGCCGGCGCGGGCCGCGCAACCGGTGCTCGCGCGGCACGCGATGGTGGTTGCGCGCGAGTCCCACGCAGCCGAGGCCGGTCTGGAAGTGCTGAAGGCCGGCGGCAACGCGGTGGATGCGGCAGTCGCGGTGGGTTTCGCGCTGGCGGTGACGCATCCGGCGGCCGGCAACATCGGCGGCGGCGGTTTCATGCTGGTGCGGATGGCGGACGGGCGCGCCGCGTTCCTCGACTTTCGCGAGCGCGCGCCGGCGGCCGCCTCGCACGACATGTATCTGGACAGCTCGGGGAAGCCGACCGAGGACAGCACCATCGGCTATCGCGCCTCCGGCGTTCCGGGCACGGTGCGCGGCCTGGAGTACGCCTGGAAAAAGTTCGGTGGCAAGCCGTGGGCCAGCCTGCTGCGGCCGGCGGTGGAGCTGGCGGCGAAAGGATTTCCGCTTTCCTATGCGCAGGCGGAATCGCTGCGGGCCAACGCCGGCAGCTTAGGACGTTTTGCGGAATCGAAGCGAATCTTCCTGCGCGATGGCCGGTTTTACGAGGCCGGCGACGTGCTGATGCAGCCGGAGCTGGCGCGGACGCTGGACCGCATTGCGCGGCTGGGCGCCCGAGATTTCTACGCAGGCGAAACGGCGCGGCTGCTCGCGAAGGACATGGCTGCGCACGGCGGTTCGATCACCGAAGCGGATCTGACGGGATACAAGGCGATCGAGCGGCAGCCGCTGACGGGCAGCTACCACGGCTATCGAATTCTCACCGCGCCGCCGCCGAGCTCGGGCGGCATAGGCATTCTCGAAATGTTGGGAGTTCTGGACGGCACCGGTTACGAGAAGGGCGGCGCTGGCTCGGCACAAGTGGTGCATTACATGGCGGAGGCCATGCGGCGTTTCTTCGCCGATCGCGCCGCGCTCCTGGGCGATCCGGATTTCGTGAAGGTTCCGGCGGCGCGCCTGCTGGACCCGGCGTATCTGGCGAAGCTGCGGGCGTCGATCGACCCGGAACGCGCCACGCCCAGCGGCCAGGTGCACGCGGCGCAAATCGAGCCGGAAGAAGCGAACGAGACCACGCACTATTCCATCGCCGATGCAGATGGGAACATCGCGCTCGTGACGTACACGCTGAACGGCGGCTATGGCAGCAAGGTGACGGCGGCCGGACTGGGGTTTCTGCTCAACAACGAGATGGACGATTTCGCAGCCAAGCCGGGCGCGCCTAATCTGTTCGGGCTGGTGCAGGGCGAAGCCAACGCGATCGCACCGCGCAAGACGCCGCTGTCCTCGATGACGCCCACCATCGTGCTGAAAGACGGAAAGCCGTTTCTGGCGCTGGGCTCGCCGGGCGGGCCGACCATCGTCAACACCGTGCTCGAGGTGATGGTGAACGTGCTCGACTTTGGGATGAACGTGCAGGACGCGGTGAACTGGCCGCGATTCCACCATCAGTGGATGCCGGATGTGCTGGCCGTCGAGCCGGGCTATTCGCCGGATACGACGCGGTTGCTCGAAAGCCGCGGCTACCGGATCCGGCGGGTTGGCGCGCAAGGTGAATGCGCGGCGATACTGTGGGAAGATGGTTGGCTCGCGGGCGCCGCCGATCCGCGAAGCGAAAGCGCGGCGCGAGGATATTAGGCCCGGGAGGGCTGGACGAAAAAGATGGACCACGTACTTTCGACGCACGTGTTTGTCAATCACCGGTTGACCGGGGCGACGCTGCAACGCATCGAGCAGGCCGGGATTCCCGCGGTGGAGATATTCTGCGCGCGGCAGCACCTGGACTACCGCGACAAGGCGCAGATCGCCGAACTGGGCCATTGGTTTCGCGACTCCGAGTTGAAATTGCACTCGCTGCACTCGCCCATGTACAACGACGAGATCTGGGGCCGCTCGGGACCGCACGCGGTGATCACGATCACCGAACCGGTGAAGGGCAGGCGGCTGGAGATGGTGGATGAAATCAAGCGCGCGCTGGAGATTGCCGAGGTGATCCCGTTCCGCTACCTGATCCAGCACATCGGCGTGGGCGGCGAAGAGTTCGACCTGCGCAAGTTCGATGCGGCCTTCGCGGCGCTCGAGGAGTTGAACATGTTCGCGCGCCAGCGCGGCGTGGACATCCTGCTCGAGAACATTCCCAACGAGCTTTCGAGCGCGGAGCGTCTTCTGCTCTTCCAGGAACTGACGCACATCGGGCTGAACTACGCTTTCGATATCGGCCACGCCAACATGAACGAGGGTGTGGAGAAGGCGTTCCGGCTGATGAAGCCGCGCATCCGCTCCACGCATATACACGACAATGACGGCAAGACCGACCAGCACCTGTTCCCGTTCGAGAGCGAAGGCGGAACGGTGGATTGGAAGCAGGCGATGGAGTTGCTCCGGGGGGCCGGGCAGTTGCCCCTGGTGCTGGAACTGAAAGAGAAGCCGGGGCTGGCGAGCCCGATGGAAACCATTCTGCGGATCTTCGACCGGCTGGAGGAAGCGTAGGGAGCGCGCCGGGAAAAAACACCGACGGCAAAGACCGCCGGCGCTACGGGAAACGTCGAACCATTCTTCATATGCGACATTCGCACATAGCGGTGATCGGTGCGCCACTCGATTTAGGACAGGGGCGGCGCGGCGTGGATATGGGCCCCTCGGCGTTGCGGGTGGCGAATCTGAACTCGCGCGTGGCGGCGCTGGGATACGAGGTCGAGGACCTGGGCAACATCGCGGTGGAGCAAGCGGAAAGCTGCCCCGAGGGCGACGCGCACGCCAAGTACCTGGCGCAAATAGCCGCTGCGTGCGAGCGGCTGGGCAACCAGGTGACCGAGGCGCTGGAGCGCGGCCGGCTGCCGCTGGTGCTGGGCGGCGACCATTCGGTGGCGGTGGGCACTATCGGCGGCGTGGCGCAGCACTTTCGCCGCCAGGGACGCAGCATCGGGCTGATCTGGCTGGACGCGCACGCCGATATGAACACACCCGGTTCCAGCCCCAGCGGCAACGTGCACGGGATGCCGCTGGCGGCGATTCTGGGCCGCGGCGCGCCGGAACTGGTGGACCTGTTCGGCTTTCATCCCAAGGTCAGCCCCGCCCACGCGGCTATCGTGGGCCTGCGCGACGTGGACAACCAAGAGCGGAGCAACGTGCGCGATTCCGGCGTGCGCGCCTTCACTATGCGCGACATCGACGAACGTGGCCTGCGCACGGTGATGGAGGAGGCGATTGGCGCGGCCTCCGACGGCACCGACGGGTTCCACCTTTCGCTCGACATGGATTTCGTCGATCCCAAGGACGCGCCGGGCGTCGGCACGCCGGTGCGCGGCGGCGCCACTTACCGGGAAGCGCATTTGGCAATGGAAATGATCTGTGATTCGGGGAAGATGGTCTCGATGGAAGTCGTGGAAGTGAATCCGGTGATTGACGAATTCAACCGCACAGCCGATCTGGCGGTAGAGCTGATCATGTCGGGAATGGGAAAACGCATCCTATGAAGCTGCGAGTGGCGGTCGTCTACGGCGGCCGCAGCGGGGAACACGAGGTTTCGGTGCGCTCGGCGCGCGCCATCATCGAGGGCCTCGATCGGGACAAATACGAGGTTTCGGAATACTTTATCGACAAGCAAGGCAAGTGGTCGCCGCGGCCGATCCTGCCCGAGCCGGAAGCGCAGCCGGAAATCGACGTGGTGTTCCCGGCGCTGCACGGGACGTTCGGCGAGGATGGCACGGTGCAGGGCCTGCTGGAGCTGGCCGGCCTCCCGTACGTGGGCGCTGGCGTGCTGGGCTCCGCCGTTTCGATGGACAAGGAGATGACCAAACGTGTCTGTATGGAACGGATGTTGCCGATTGTCGACTTTGTGGCGCTGCCGCGCGGGACGGCCAACGTGGCGGAAGCCTGCGCCGCGCTGCCCTTCCCGGTTTTCGTGAAACCGGCCAACCTGGGCTCGTCGGTGGGAATTTCCAAGGCGCACAACGCGCGCGAGCTGGAGGCGGCCTTCGCGCTGGCGGCGGAGTACGACCGCAAAGTGATCGTGGAGCGCGGCATCGCGGGCCGCGAATTGGAATGCGCCGTACTCGGCAACCAGGAGCCGGCCGCTTCCGTGCCGTGCGAGATCCTGCCCTCGCGCGAATTCTACGATTACGACGACAAGTACACTTTGGACCTCGCCCGGGCCCAGGTGCCGGCCGAACTGCCGCCGCAGACCACGGACAAATTGCGGCGGCTGGCGGTGGATTGCTACCGCGCGGTGGAATGCGAAGGGATGGCGCGGGTGGATTTCCTGCTCGAGAATTCCACCGGTAAGCTGTACATCAACGAGATCAACACCATTCCCGGCTTCACGTCCATCAGCATGTACCCCAAGATGTGGGAGCACAGCGGCTTGCCGTTTCCAGCGCTGCTCGACCGGCTGATCGAGCTGGCCCGCGACCGGCAGCGCGAGCGCAAGGCCACCCGCTTCACGCGATAGAATACGGGTAGGGGCGAGTTCGATGGCAGGCCTTCCCACAATCCGGATACCGATGCGCGCGCGGCCGCGCCTGGAAACCCCCGAGAGATTCGCCGAGGGCCTGTTGTGGCCGGTTCGCTTCCGAAGCGGTCCCGTCGACACCACCCCAGCCTGGCCCGATTGATGGTTCGTCTCACCGCAGCTTTCTTCGCGGCCGTCCTCACGCTGAGCGCCGCGGACGACCTGGATTCGCAAATCAAGACCCTGATTTCCGCCTACGCGTCGCTCGAGAGCAACGCCGCCGACCCGGTGACCTCCGAAGCGGCCTTTTACCAGGGCGCCATTCCCGGCCTGTTGCGCGTTCTGGATCCGCACTCGGTGTTCTTCGATCCCGGCCAGTTCGACCAGCTCAAGAAAATGGAGGCATCCACGCAAAAGGGGTTCGGCAGCGTGGTGTCGCTGGTTCCCGGACGGGTGATCGTGCTGCAGACGCTCGCCGGAACGCCGTCGGCGAAGGCGGGGCTGTCGCCGGGAGACGAGATTCTGGCCGTGAACGGCTACGTGATCGCGCGGCTGGACCTGGATCAGTTGACCGAACTGCTGAGCGAATCGCGTCAGCGGCCGGCGCGGCTGGTGGTGCGCAGGCCGGGAACAGCGCGCATGCTCGATTTCACGATGATCCCGGCCGAAATGGAATCCCCCAGCGTGGATCGCGCGTTTCCGCTGGGTGCGGGCGTGGGATACATACGCGTCTCCAGCTTCGACGAGCACACCGTGCAGGGGCTCAAGGAGGCCATCGAGAAGCTTGGCGGCGACCGCCTGAAAGGCCTGGTGCTGGACTTTCGCAACAACCCCGGCGGGCTGGTGACGGCGGCGCTCGAGACCGCGTCGCTGTTCCTGCAACCGGGCCAGACCATCTTCTCGGTGCGCGGGCGGCACGTTCCGGAAAAGGCCGAAACCGTCCCCGCCAGCGCCAAGCCCTACGGTTTCAAGCTGGCGATTCTGATCAACGGCAGGACCGCCAGCGCATCCGAGATCGTCACCGGAGCGCTCCAGGACCACGACCGCGCCACCGTGCTGGGCGAGCCCAGCTTCGGCAAGGGGCTGGTGCAGACCGTCTATCCGTTGAGCCAGGGCGCCGGGCTGGCGCTCACCACGGCGCTCTACTACACGCCCAGCGGGCGGTCGATTCAGAGACCGCTCGATGCGGCGCAGTTCGAGTTGGCCGCCAGCACCTCCCATCCCAACCAAGCCAGGGAATTCCATACCGATGGCGGCCGCGTGGTCACCGGCGGCGGCGGCATTCAGCCGGACGTCGCGGTGCAGCCGCCGCCCATGAACCGGTTGCGGGCGGTGCTCGAGGCCTCGGGATCGTTCACCAATTTCGCCACCGAGTATCTGCGCGATCACAAAGTGAGCCAGGACTTTGCCATGACTCCCGAGGTGATGGACCAGTTCCAGGCCTTCCTGGCCGCGCGCAACATCCAGCCCGGCGTGACGGAATGGTCGCAGGAGAGCGGTTTCGTGGCCATTCGCCTGAAGACGGAAATCTTCAACCAGGCCTTCGGCGTGGAGAAAGGCGATGAAGTGGACGCCGAGCGCGACCCGGCTATCCAGCAGGCGCGGGCCGCGCTGGGATCGTAACGAGCTTGGTCCCGTAACGCCGGCGGGTGGGCGCTCGACGGTTTGGGGCACACCAGAGCAAGCCAAGGCCGAAGACAGTTAGTGCACTCGCGAGATCGTCTGCCTGGTCCAGTCCAACAGGCGCAGGCCTCTAATACGCGAGAACTCCCGCGTATTGTTGGTCACTAAAACCGCGCCGCGGCTGGCGGCCGTTCCGGCGATGAGCAGATCCAAAGGCCCGATCACCAGTCCGCGAGTCTCCAGATCGAGGCGGATGCGTGCCGCCTCCCGCGCGGCTTCGTGATCGAAAGGGATCTGGGCAAGCCCGGCCAGAAGTGCCGAAACCACCGTGTGGCGGCGGGAAGAGCCAGCCCTCAGGCTGCCATATTCGAGCTCGTAGGCGACCACGCTCGATACGGCCAACTCGCGTGGCGATGCGGCCTTGAAACGGGTCACGACCGGTTCCCTGCCCTTGAGGTAATGAATCAGCGTATTGGTGTCGAGGAGGGTCATCGCAGGGACTCGCGGCGGGCGTCCCTGCCGTAGCCTTTGCGGATTTCCTTCAGGCTCGGGAAGTCCGGAATTGCGCCTGCGGCATTCAGAACTCCTTCCGGCCAGGCATCCTCCAGATGGGAAACCACCTGCTCCGCAATCCAGCGGCTGACCGAGCTTCGCTTCGCCTTGGCTGCTTTCCTGGCCAGTTTCTCGACATCGTCCGGCAGGTAAATCGTAATCTGGGACATATACTATTCAGTATACTATCGATGTGTGGCGCGGCAGTCATGCCTGCTGTTGTCGAGAGTCGTGGCGACATTTCGTCGCTCGGAATGCCGCCACGCACGGCGAAGAAAAGCCGAGACGAATGTGGGCTCTGCAGGCTTGACAGCCTGCGCCACGGGCGGCTGGTGAGTTGTTGAGAGATCCCGCCTAATCGCCGAAGCTGCCGACTTCTTCGCGCTCTTCGACTGCCGGCGGGGGCGCGGCGGGCCGGATGCCGCCAAGCTGGATCAGTTCGGGAGCCGGCGCTTCTTTCAACACGTGCTCGCGGTACAGCTTGGCCATGCGGGCGCTTTCCTGCTGCTCGCGGAGCCTGGCGTCGCGGGCGCGGATCTTCTCTTCGCCGGCGGTCTTGGCGATGCCCAGGTGGTCCAGATCGTGCTGCACTTCGTTGGTGATGAGGTCCTCGCGCAGCACCAGCGAATGATCCACGTTCTGCAACGGCACGCGCTTTCCGCCGGCGAAGATTTCGTGCTTGCCGTGCTCTTCGTACCACTTGGTGAGGGTCGCCGTCATGTGCATCTTCTCGATGATGTTGCGCCAGCCGACGCCGGTGTTGTACGCGCAGAAGGAAATCTCGCCTTCCTGCGTGGCGTAGGGGATGATGCACTGCTCGGTGCGGCGAAAATCGTAGTTGAAAAGATCCTGGAACCACATGCCGGCGATAAACAGGAAGTTCCAACGGTCGCGGCGGCGGCGCTCGATGTCGCTCATCGTGCGGTCCTTGCCAACCTTGCCGTAGTTCTTGCCGGTAGCGCCGAAAGTCTTGTCCAGCTTCTTAAAGAGATCGCTTAGCTTGAAATGCGTAGGCGACTGAAAGGGATCGTAGTTGCGCGTCGCGGCCAGCGCCATACCAATAATCGAAAGCCACTTGCCGCGGGCCGCATCGTTGACGCGGGCCACGTCCTTGGCCAGTTGGTCGGCGTTCCAAAAGGCGGTCACCGGAACCCGCTCCTTGGTTTCCTTGTCCACCATCACGGCCATGCCGGTTCCGCAATTGGGATGGCAGCCGCAGCTCAGTTGCCCCCAGTCGGATTGCGGCCCGTGCACCAGGTCGCTCCAGTCGGAGAATGTCGAAATGAAGGAGATCGGGAACCAGTCGCGCGCCGGCTCTCCCAGGCCCATCTGATTCTTCACGTCGTGCGCCAGGTGCGAGAGCGTGTACCGCTGCGCCGCGCGGCGTTCGTCGGTGACCGCCTCGTCGCGGCCAGTGAAGGAGACCGGCTGGAAGGAAAGGAACGGAATCTTCTTCGGATTGTCGAGCGCGAACTGGACGATCCGTCCCACCTGCTCGTTGTTGATGCCGTTGATGATGGTGATGACCGGGATGATGTCGACGCCGTTCGCGTGCAGATTCTCGATCGCCCGCAGTTTCACGTCGAACAGGTTGCCCACCTTGCGATGCTGGTTGGCGGCGTTGCCGATGCCGTCGAACTGAAGGTAGGCGTAACGCAGGCCGGCTTCCGCCGCCTGACGGCAGAATTCCGGACTCTTGGCGAATTCGATGCCGTTGGTGGCCGCCTGCACCGAGGTGTAGCCCACCTCGCGCGCATACCGGACGGCGTCCAGGAAGTACGGCGAGATGGTCGGCTCGCCGCCCGAGAACTGCACCGACATCTGGCGCTTCGGCTTGATGGTGACGGCATTGTCGAGCAGAGTCTTGATGTCTTCCCAGCTCAATTCGTGGACGAACCCGACCTGGTTGGCATCCATGAAACACGGATCGCACATCATGTTGCAGCGGTTGGTCAGGTCGATGGTCAACACCGAGCCGCGGCCGTGGGTGATGGTGCTGGTGCCGTGCTTGTGCAGCGTGGCGTCGTTATGGGCGCGGATGTCGCGGCCGGGAAAGACCCGCTCGATGTGCCGGTAGAAGTCCGTATCGATCGCCATCACGTCCTCGAAATGGCCGTGGATGGGGCAGTCCTTCACCATCAGGATCTTGCCGTCGCGCTCGACGATTTGCGCCTTGATCTCGCCGGGGCGCTGGTCGTAGAGAACCTCGAGCGGCGTCTCGCCGTCCAGAATCCGCTGGCGGATTTCCGGCACGCAGCGCGGGCACAGCGAATCGGTCTCGCGCGGCCAGCCCAGCGGCGGCTTGGCCTTTTCCCAGCTCTTAAGCAGCGGCTTGTCCGACCACTTCGGCGTGAAGCCCGGATTCCGGTGGATCTGATTCAGCTTGTCGAAGACCACCCAGGCCGCATTGGCGGCTACCGTCAGGACTTTTTCGGCATACTTTATCGGCTTGTGCATCTTGCCCTCCCTCCTCTGATGGCGCTGGCGCTTCCGTGGTTTCAGGGCTCCCAGCGCCCGATCCGAGCTTTGTTGACAGTATAGGCAAAGCCGGGCCGCTGGTCCTATCGGTTGGCATTAAAACGTTGAAATTATTGGTTGTACGGCACAGAGCGGGGTTGAATGGGAGGGATGCGGCTCCGCTCGCGCAACTCCGGCGTAGCCGCATGAAAGAGAATGGCTTACGGCATCAGGACGCGCGCTTCACCACCAGGTCGGCGCCCCAGGCACCGTCCTCGGTGCCGAACTGGAAATGGATCTCGTCGCCAGTCACCTTGCCCTTGAAAACCAGCTTGTAGGTGGTGCCCTGGTAATCGGTGGCGGCCCAGAAGGTGATGGTGTCGCCGTCGATCTTGCCCTCTTTGATGTCGGTGGGGGAAGTGGGCAGGCCGTCGATGGTCCCGGTTACGCCGGCGTCCTTGACGGCGAGGTGCATCACCACGGGCACGCTGTTGCCGTCGAAATCGAACGCCCCTTTCCAATCGCCGCCGAGGCCGGCGGGCCAGGCTAGCGCAGCCAGGAAAAGGCATAGAGCGGTCAGCGTAAATACGCGCTTCATAGCAGAGTCTCCCTAGGGCGTTATTGTACAGCGGCGCCGGCGTCCCCGGCCAATCATTTCTTGGTTTGGGCGGCCTTCTGGGTTTCGACGAATGCCGCCACGTTGCTCTTGTCGATCAGAGTCACGCCGGTGTCCACGAACCGCGGCAGGGGCGAGAACGGATCGCGCGAGAAGTCGGCCAGCAGCGAAGCCGGCGGGTGGTGGTGCAATTCATCCAGCATCTTGATGCTCAGGTAGGCCATGGTGAAGGGCTTCTGGCCCAGCGTGGCGGTGATCGTGCCGTTCCGGATGCCCTCGATGGTGCGCTGATCCGCGTCCATGCCCATCACCAGCTTGCCGGTCACGTTCTTGCGGGTGAGGACGTCGGCCACTTCCGGCGCGGCGATCGAAACCAGGCAGACAAACGCGTCCACCGGTTCCTTCTTTTCCGCAACCTGCATGGTGCGGTCGAAGATCACGCCCGGATCGCCCTTGGCGTCGACGATTTCCGTGATGTGGATGCCCGGGTGCTCGGCGAAAACGTCACGGTAGCCTTGCAGCCGCTCCTTCAGGTTGGGCTGTTCGGGGAACGTGAAGATCATCACGTTGCCTTTGCCGTCCAGATGTTTGGCGAGCAGCCGCCCTCCCATCAGCCCGGCCTTGTAATTGTCGGTGCCGACGAAGAACAGGCGCTTGCTATCGGGAGAATCCGAATCCATGGTGATGACCGGAATCCCCTGCCCGATGGCGGCGTCGATATCGTCCTTGAGCGACGCCGGGTCGCCCGCGGAAACCACAATCCCCGTGGGCTTCTTGCTCAACAGGGCGCGGAATTGCTCGTGCTCGCCCTTTGGGTCGTAATTGTCGGGCCCCAGCGACCCGGTGACGACACCCAACTGCTTGCCTGCCTGCTCGACCCCGGCGGCCGCTTCCTGCCAGTACTCCATCTTGGTGGTGGCGCTGACCAGGTAATACTTTTCATCGACGCTGTGGAACGACCCGCCACAGCCCGCTAGAGATGCCAGCGTTGCCGCCGGCAGGAACCACATCCAACGTGACACGGTTGCCTCCTGAAAAGCGAGTATAACTTGTGGCTCGCCCGGAGAAAAGCGGATGTTGCAAATCGGGAGGGACGACGGACAAGGGGCACAGGAATACGGGCAAAGAAAGAACACAGGCGGCGAAGACCGCCGGCGCTACGGCTGCGGCGATGCGTTTCGTTGTAACGCCCGCGGTCTTGCCGCCGGTGCCCTACCCGGTCACCACAGCCGCGACATCGCCGGCTGCCAGCGCCTGTCCCGGCGCGGCGTAGATCGAGCGAACGTACGCCAGGGCTACCGCGCAACCCTGCGCCGGCGAGTAAACCGAGGAGGTGATCTCGCCGGCCTCCGCGCCGTCCGCGGTAAGCCGGGCGCCCGCGGCTGGAGGCGTGGCGGAATCGAGGCGGAGCCGCACCAGCTTGCGATTGACGTGCCCCTGGGCGCGGATGCGCTCTACGATCTCCTGGCCCAGGTAGCATCCCTTGCTGAAACTCACGGCGTGCATCTGCCCGGTTTCCTGTGCGAGCGATGTATCGCGGATGTCTTCGCCATAGCGCGGGCGGCCGTTTTCCAGGCGCACCACGCGGGCATCTTCCGCGGTAGCCGGCTGGGCGCCTGCGCCGGCAAGACGGTGGACGATTTCATCCGCGGCGCCGGCGGCGGCATAAATGCGAAAGCCGGGCTGGCCGGTCAGGCTGATGCGCGCGATGGTCGAATCTCCCCAAGGCAGGTGCCGGTAATCGCTCTCGGGCGCCGCGCCGCCGGCCTGCTCCAGCACCAGCGCCGATGCGGGACCTTCGAGCGCAATGGCGCAGGTGGCTGCCGTGACGTCTTCCAACTCCACCTGGTCGGCCACGATGTAGCGCCGGATGTGCTGGGCGATTTTCTCCCGCAGTTCGGGTTCGGTGTCGAGAAGAATACGATCGTCGAAGGCCAGCAGGGTCAGGTCCGCCTGGATGCGCCCCTGCGGGCTGAGCAGAAACGCGTAGCACCCCGAGCCGGCGGCGAGTTTCTTGACTTCGTTCGAGGTCAGGTTGTGCAGCAGTCGGGCGCGGTCGCGCCCGCGGACCGCAATCCGCCCGCGCGTGCTTACATTCATCCACGCGGCACCGTGCCGCAGCGCTTCGTAACCTGTGCTCATACCTTAGAAGATGCGGCGCAGGTAGGCTGCGATGCCAATCACGATCAGCGACGAAATCGCTCCGCCCGCCGTCAGCCGGACGCGCCGCGGGTGGTGCGGCTGCGTAATGAAGACCGCGACCGCGAAGATGTGGGCCACCAGCAGCAGTTTCACGCTCAGCAGGACCTCATACTTCAAGCTGTGTCCCGGGTTGCTCACGATGTTGTAGATGCCGGAGATCACCAGGCAGGAGATCGACAGCATCGCCAGCGGCCGGAAAGCCGCCGCCGTCCGTCTGGCCAGCTCCTCGCGCGCGTCGGGAGCCAGCGCAGCCGCCGCGCCCGCCGCGATCCAACCATAAATCATGCCGCCGCTCAGGCACGCCACCGAAGCGATATGCAGCCAGCGCATCAGCACGTTCAGTTGCTCGACCATAGCCTGAGTATACAATCGGCTTGTATGATTCACGAGATCCTTCCGGTGGGAATGTTGCAATGCAACTGCTCGATTTTCGGCGACGAACTGACCCGAGAAGCCATAGTGATCGATCCGGGCGACGACGTCGGCCGGATCCTCGAGGTGCTGGCTAAGCACGCCCTGAAAGTGAAAGCCATCGTAATCACCCATGCGCACATCGACCACATCGGCGGCGCGCAGGAGCTGAAGCGGATCACCCAGGCGCCGGTTTATATGAATCTGAACGACGCCGGCCTGCAGGCGATGCTGGCTGTCCAGGCGCAGTGGCTGGGCGTGCCCACGCCGGAGCGCGTGGAGATCGACGCGCCCCTGAACGATGGCGCCACCCTGCAACTAGGCAAGGCCGAGTTTCACGTGCTGCACACGCCCGGCCACACGCAGGGCAGCGTCAGCCTGTGGATCCCCTCGGAGCGAAAGCTGGTGGCGGGCGACACGCTTTTCCTGGGCAGCATCGGCCGCACCGATTTGCCGGGCGGCGACGGGCGTCAGATCCTGCGCTCGATTCACCAGAAGCTGCTGCCGCTGCCCGAGGAGACCACCGTCATCCCCGGCCACGGAGACATCACCACCATCGGGCAGGAAAAGCGGTTCAACGTTTTCCTGCAGGAGTAGCCGCAGCGGGGCTGACCCTCTAGTCCTGGGGCGCCCCTCTGGGGACGACGCCGTCGCCGGCCTTGCCTCAGGCATTGGAACAGACCCCGCCAAGGAGCCGGACCAAGGGGGTCCGGCCCGGACGAGGGCGTCCGCCCCACGAAGACTGCGTGGCAGCGGAAGGCTATTGTGCCGGCAGGCTCGCCGCCAGCAGGAATACCAGCGGGGCATTCCAGTTGATGGCCGTTTCGTTGGTCGAGTACGAGCCCTCGTCGTCCACGTACATTTTGGCCGGCGGCAGATCGGCCGGCAATTTCTGCGCGGCGGCATCTCCGCGCCCTGGGTTGGGGCCGCCCGAGAGCAGGCCGGGCCACGCCCCGAGGTCCTGATTCGCGGCGCTGGGACGGTGGTGCGGATGGCGATAGGGGTTCTCGCCCACCCGCGTCACGAAGGACAGCGAGAAGGTGTTGCGCCCCAACAGGTAGTGCAGGTTCTCGAGCGCCGCGTGCCGGTAGCGCGGATCGGGATGAAACGCATTCGCCACCACCAACTGCATCCCGTAGTTGGCCACGTTGCCGTTGGAACCCCAGTCGTAATCGATCCTGGCGAGGCTGACGCGGTAACCGTTGGCGTCGGTGCGTTCCACAATCTGGTCGGCGGCCGCCAGCGACAACCGCCGGATGGCGTCGGTGGCGGCGGCGTTCCTTCCGCCGCCCAGCACGTAGGTCCACTGCGCCAGGTTGGAGACGTTGGCCCACCACTGCGGCCGGGTTGCGGCCGGGTGGAACTCGGCGTAGTGCGCCAGAAAGTAGTTTTCGTAAGGCGCGTCGCCGGTGGTGCGCCAGAGTTCGGCGGCGGCCCACAGCCGCTCGTCGGAGCAACTGGCGTCGTCATACACGCCGGTGCCGATGCCGGGCGGATTGCGGAAGGTCACGTCGGGATGCTTCTCCACCCAGGCCCAGGCCTTGCGCGCGGCCTCCAGGCAGCGGTCCGCGTAAGCTCGGTCGAAGGGCCGGAAGGCGCGCGCCGCAATCGCCATCACGGCGGCGAAGTCGGCGGTTGCGCACGAGGTCTTGTAGGGCTCCTGGCCGGTGCCGACGACGTAGCTCACCAGCGTATCCTTTTCCGGCATGACGAAGCCGCAGAAGCGGTCGCTGGTCTGCTTGGGCCACACGCCGCCATCGTCGTCCTGCATGGTCAACATCCAATCCAGGTTCCATTTGATCTCGTTCAGAATGTCCGGCGTGCCGTTGCCGGATTCCGGAATGTCGAGCTTGATCGGGCTCACGCGGCCGCCGAACATCTCCCAGGTCCACAGCAGCGTTCCGGTGGAAATGCCGGAGTTGACCACGTAGCGGCCGTAGTCGCCCGCGTCGTGCCAGCCGGCGTGGGAAACGCGCGGGCCGGTCTTGCCGGACGAGGCGTGCCACGCGCCCTCCAGGTGGCACGCGTCGTGGCGGAAGCCGGGGAACTCGGGGCCCAGATCCACCGCCGTCCCGCAGCGCTGCCCGTAATAAGATCGCATGGCCAGGTAGTAGACGCGCTGGTAGACATCGGCGCCGATCGAAAAATTCCAGCTCCGTCCCACGCCGGGCACTTCCAGGTAGTAGCGGCCGGATTTCTCGAGCGCGCTGAAATCGGCGATCTGCACGGCGTCTCCCGAATCGGCGTCGGGCCGGGCTTCGCTGAGTTTGCCGCGCAACGCGACTGCGCCGCCGGCGGAACGGCGCACCAGGAATTCCGCGGCGGGTTTCTGCGCGGCCACCACCGCGATTTTGGGAGCGGCCGGCAGGTAACCGGCCTGATCGACTTTGATTTCGAGCGTAGCCTCGGCGGCGAACGCGGCCGAGCACGCCAGCAGCAGGATAGAGATCTTCATGTCGGGCACCAACGGATTACGGTATCACCTTGCTCGGTAAAGCATGCTCTAACCTGCCCGTTTGCCAGGGGACTGGCTTGGTCCGCGCCGCCAACGGTGTAGTGTGGAGATATGCGATTCCTGGCGGCGGTTTTGTTGAGCGCCTCGGCCCTGTTCGGCCAGGGTGAGGATTATTCCGCGGATCTGCTGCAAGCCGCGCTGCGCGGGCGCAGCGATCAGGTCAAGGCGTTCCTGGACGACGGCGCCAACCTGGAAGCCGTCGACCGGAACGGCCGAACCCCGCTGATGCTGGCGGCGCAGCACGGCTACCCGGCGACCGTCGAACTCCTGCTGGGCCGCGGCGCCAATCCCGCTGCGCGCGACCACGACGGAGCCACCGCTTACGCGCTGGCGCTGTTCTCTCCGGTGGGCCACGGCAATCACGACGCGGTTTTGAAACTGCTTCCCACGCCGCCGCGGCCGAAGATGGCGCTCGACGTCCAGTGGTCGCCCGTCAAGCTGGCCAGTTCCTGCTTCGGCACCCGCGAGGAAGTGGCGCGGACGGTGGACGCCGTCCACCTTACCGAGCAATTCCTCCGCGAATTTGCCGCGTACGGGCAATCCTCCGGCCGCAACCTGGTAGAACTGGTGGGCCAGCCGGCGGGCGCGGACGCCCTGCTGCGCGTAGAGTTGCAGCCGGCCTCCGCCTGCGTCGCCCAAAGCGGCGACAACCTGACCCTCTCCATCGAGGTTCGCGTTTTGCGCGAGCCAGGCGGAGAGACGATCCTGCAGAAAGCGTTTGGCGCCGGCATCAAGGGATTGCACGCCCGGAGGGCAACCAACCTGGAACAGTATGCGCCGATCTTCCAGCCCTGGATCAAGCCGCAGGCCGGCCCCATCTACTGGGCAGCCGCCGGCGAACTATACCGCGCCGCCGTCGCCCGCTGAGGGCACGATCACAGGCCGCTCGCAGCGCTGAATCCACGGGAGCCTGGCGCGGATGCGGGGAAGGATCCGGTGCACCGTTGTCTCTTTCTTATCCGTGTTTATCCGTGTTCATCCGTGGCCATCATTTCTTCTGCGGCTTCCGTGCGCGAATGAAAGCGCTCATGAACTTGCCGGCCACCTGCGGCGCCAGCGCGTCCACGTCGAACCCTTGCCCGGCCAGGAACTGGCGCGCGTTCTCCACATCGTACACGCGAGTCGGCTCGACGCCTATGTTCTCGAACCCAGCCTGGGCCAGTTTACTCGCGTACTCGTCGTTGCGCAGCGCGCCGGCGATGCAGCCGATCCACAGCAACACGCTCTGGCGCACCTCGTCCGGCACCTCGCCGTCAACAACCACGTCGGAAACCGCGAACCGGCCGCCGGGCTTCAGCACGCGAAAACTCTCGCGCAACACGCGGTCCTTGTCGGCCGACAGGTTCACCACGCAATTCGAGATGACACAATCCACCGAATTGTCCGGCAGCGGGATGTTTTCGATCTCTCCCTTGAGAAACTCGGCGTTCACGATCCCCGCTTTCTTCTGATTCTCCCGCGCCAGCGCGAGCATCTCGTCGGTCATGTCGAGGCCGTACGCCATGCCGGACGGGCCGACCCGACGTGCCGAAAGCAGCACGTCGATGCCGCCGCCCGAGCCGAGATCGAGCACGGTTTCGCCCGGGCTCAATCGCGCCAGCGCGGTCGGATTGCCGCAGCCGAGCGAAGCCAGCACGGCCTCTTTCGGCACCTGCCCGGTTTGACTGCCGTCATAGAGCGACGACGTGATGGAATCGCCACTTCCCTCGGCCGATGGCGCCGACCCGCAGCAGGCGCTGCCGCCCGCGACGGCACGCAAGGCCGCCTGCCCGTATTTCTCCTGAACCACTTCTTTGATATCGGATGCGCTCATGATGACTCCTATTTGGAGAATTGAACGACTTCGTACGGCTTGACCGCCCGGTTGCGGGTGCAGCACTCCGCGTAGAGGAAACCGAGCAACTCCCGCAGCGCCTCCGTATTGGCCGTGTACCAGAGAAACGTGCTCTCGCGCCGCACCTTGACCAGGTCCTCGCTCTTGAGCTTTTCCAGGTGATGCGAAAGGGTCGAGTTGGGGATGCCCAATTCGCTTTGGATCTCACCGGCCACCAGGCCGCCGGGGTGAGCCGAAAGCAGCAAGCGCATGATGCGCAGCCTCGGCTCGGTGCCCATCGCCGAAAACATATCGGCGAACCGGACGATGTCTTCCGCGCCGGCTTTGGCCTTGCCCATATTTCGACAATAGCAGAAATACGGAAATTGTCAACACTGATAAAACAAAAACGGATTCTTGTTTTCAATCGGCGTTCCTCCGTGTCCATGCGTGGCCATTATTCCTGACACGGCTTTTCGGTGCATTGGCCGCCCTTCGTGGCTGGCGCGAACTTCGATGCCGTTTAACATGCGATAATCCATTTTTCGGCCGTGCCAGCATTTCCGGCCGGGCAAGATCATGAAGCATCGGCATGAAGCTCTCGCCGGGTTTCCGGTGGTGACGACGCTCCCCGTGATTTGGGGAGATCAGGACGCATTCGGGCACGTCAACAATCTGGTGTACCTGCGCTGGTGCGAGACCGTGCGCGTGGAGTACCTGCAGCGGGTGGGGATGTGGCTGCCGCTGCCGCCGCAGGGGGTGGGCCCGATTCTGGCCAGCATCCACTGCGACTACAAGCTGCCGCTGAATTACCCGGACACGGTGCACGTCGGCGCGCGCGTGACGCGCATCGGCAACTCGAGCGTTCGCATGGAGCACCGCATCGTCAGCCACAAACGTGACGAGCTGGCGGCGGCGGTCGATTCGACCCTCGTGATGCTCGATTATGCGCACGGCCGGCCGTCGCCGGTGACGGCGGAGATTCGCGCTAAGATAGCGGAGATCGAGGGCCACGAGTTCGCCGCCTCGGCCCAGGTATCCGTTGAGCGTGCTCCGCGGTGAGCGTGATGACGAACGGATGCGTGCAGCTTCTCGTCCGTCGCGCGCGCTGCTAGACTGGTCGATCGATGGAGATTTCGCAAGAGACGATCGCGCCCGGCAAGTCGGTGATCCGGCTCCAGGGCAAGGTCATGATCAGCGAAGCGCCCGACCGCATCGGCGCCGCGGTGGAGGAACTGGTGCGGGCCGGCACGCGCACCGTCATCATCGACCTGAGCGGCGTGACCGCGCTCGATTCGACCGGCATCGGTTACCTGATCGCCGGCTACAACCGCATTGTGGCCGCCGGCGGAGAAATGCCGATGGCCGGCGCCACCGGCCACATCCTGCAGAATTTCCGCGTCAACCAGCTTGACCGTGTCTTCGCCTTTTATCCCAGCGTGGAAGAAGCGGCGAAGGGGTAAATCAATACACTTGATATCCCGCAGCGCACCAAAACGCTACCGGGCATGTGTTTTTCCAGCGATTCGTGCAGCTTTTGTGCGTTCTTGCGACTATAATAAAGCTGGATCTATTATGCTGCTGCGATTTAGGACGTCGAACTTTCGGTCCTTTCGGACGGAGCAAGAGCTTTCCATGATTGCCGGCGCATTCAGCGATAGGGCTGAGACCGTGCGTCATCCACCCGGCACTGACGAGGGTGTGCTGCCAGTCGCCGCGATTTATGGGGCGAATGCATCCGGCAAGACCAACGTCATTCTTGCAATCCGGTTCATGAGCGAGGCCGTCAGGAACTCTCACGCCCGCTGGGAGCCCGACAAGCCCATCGAGCTTGAGCCCTTCGCGGGACAATCGGATTCACCGAGCACGTTTTCGGCGGACTTCCTGTTGGACGGCGTCCGTTATCAGTATGGGTTCTCGCTGAGCCCTGAAGGCGTTCTTGAGGAATGGGTACACGCCTATCCGTTAGGCAAGAAACAGACCTGGTTTGCCCGAGAGAAGGGAAAACCTATCGCATTCAGCGCCAAGTTGCAGGGTGACAACAGGACAATCGAGCGACTGACACGGCCGAACAGCCTGTTCCTTTCGGCCGCTGCGCAGAACAATCACGAGGCACTCTCGCCCCTGTATGGTTGGTTCTCAAGGTCACTGTCGTTCGTTGTCGGTGAGCGGTCTACGACTCGCCCGCTCGCACGGGCTCTGTCCGACGATGCCGACTTACGAGACAAGTCTGCGCGGGTGCTTTCGCGGGCAGACTTAGGCATCGCAGACCTGGGCATTCGAGAGGTTGAAGTGCCAGCGTATGTAAGGGAGTTCGACGCTAGACTGACGTCTCTTTTGAAAGAGACGATGAAGTCTCCACCCACAGTGTTCCCGTTCGAGGAGGGAATAATGCGGGAACTCCAGTTCCTGCACCGGATCGGCGATTCGACACTCCCCTTTCGCGAAGATCAAGAGTCGAAAGGCACGATCGCCTTCTTATGTTTGCTTGATCCAGTGTTTCGCGCTCTTAAGAAAGGAGGAGTGGTTTGTGTAGATGAGTTGGACGATAGCCTTCACCCGCTTCTCGCTATCGAAGTGATTCGACAATTCAGCGACACCGGCAGCAATCCCGCGTTTGCCCAGCTCATATTCAACACGCACGATACAAATCTACTGAGTGCCGGCGTGCTCCGGCGCGACCAGATCTGGTTCACGGAAAAGCAACCGGATGGCGCCAGTCAACTGTATCCTCTGACTGACTTCAAGCCGCGCATGCACGAGAACCTCGAGAACGGCTATCTGCAAGGCCGCTACGGCGCAATTCCGTTCCTCAATCCCGGCTCCTTCCTCAAGAGTACCCATGAAGAAGAACGATAGTCTCCGCCGCCGCAGGAGCTTCCGCGAGCCTCTCGCTCGGTTCCTGATCGTGTGCGAGGGAGCGGTGACCGAACCTGTCTACTTCAACGACATTCGCCGCAGTGAGCGCGGAATTATCCATCTGGAAATCGTTCCTGGAGGCGTCCCAAAGTCTGTCGTTGAACGGGCTGTCCAGATTAAGAAGGAATCCGAGCGCGAGGCTGAGCTTCGTGAGGATGAGAACCTTCGGTTTGACAGCGTCTGGTGCGTATTCGACGTGGATGTCCACCCTTTTGTGATCGAGGCCAAACAGCAAGCACAGGCGAATGCAATTAACGTCGCAGTCTCCAATCCGTGCTTCGAGCTATGGTTTCTGCTCCACTTTCAAGCGCAGACTGCACACATCGAGCGGCAGAAAGTACAGCACCTGTGTCGGAAATACATGCCGGGTTACGAAAAAACGCCTGACTGCGACGCCCTGAGGCCGCATCAAGCCAGCGCAATCGAGAGAGCGACTCAGATCGAGAATTGGCAACAAACTCGCGATAGCGCAGGTGCAAACCCATCAACCGGTGTGCACCGGCTGATCCAACAGATACAAGCCGCCTGCCGTCGGAGTGCGGGCCCTGCGTGATCGGCCCCTACGTCCCCAGGATGGCCTCCACCAGCCCGTCGATGGTGAAGGGTGAGGCTTCGACGGTGACTTGGATGCCTAACTCGCGGGCGGTCTTGCTGGTGACTGGGCCGATGGATGCCACCTTAACGCCTTCCAGTGCGGCGGCGCCGGCAGCGGTGACGAAGTTCTGGACGGTTGAGGAACTGGTGAAGGTGATCCAATCGGGCTTGTGGGCGAAGATCGCGGCGGCGCGGGCGGGGGCGTCGTCGGGCATTACGGTTCGGTAGGCCTCGACCACGTTCACTTGTGCGCCGCGGCGAATCAGTTCGACCGGAACAACGTCACGCGCGACGGCGGCGCGGGGCAGCAGGATTCGTTTTCCGGTCAGGTCATGATTCGCGAAAGCGGCCAGCAAGCCCTCGGCGACATACTCGGCACCCATCAGGTCCACCTTTAAGTGCAGGGCTTCGACGGCGGCGCGCGTGGCGGGGCCGATGACGCAGATGCGTGCGCGCAGCGAGCGCCAATCGGTCGCGGAAGCGTCGAGCCGTTCGACGAAACAGCGCACGCCGGTGGCGCTGGTGAAGATCAGCCAGTCGTAGGAAGCCAGGTTCGCGATGGCGCGGTCGAGCGGCGCCGGGTCGGCGGCAGGGCGGATTTCGATGGTGGGTAACTCGATCGCGTGCGCGCCCAATGCCTCGAGGCGCGCGGCCAGTGCATCGGCCTGCTCGCGGGCGCGCGTCACCACGATGCGTTGGCCGAACAGCGGCAGGCTTTCATACCAGTTCAGCTTCTCGCGAAGCCGCACCACCTCGCCGACCACGATGGTGGCGGGCGGTTTCATGCCGCGCGCGGCAATCAACCCGGGCAGCGTCTCGAGCGTGCCGGCGACGGTCTCCTGATCCGGGCGGGTGGCCCAGCGCACCGCTATGGCCGGCGTCTCGGGCCCGCGGCCGCTGGCAATGAGCGCGCTGGCGATTTCCGCAAACGTGGTGAGGCCCATGAAAATTATGAGCGTTTCGGCCTGCCCCAGCTTGTTCCAATCGATCGCGGTCACGGCGTGGCCGGTGACGAAAGTGACGGCGGAGGTGTGCTCGCGGTGGGTAAGCGGAACCCCGGAATAGGCGGCGATCCCGAGCGGGGTCGTAATGCCGGGTACGACCTCGAAGGGGATGCCGGCCGCGGCCAGCGCTTCGGCCTCCTCGCCGCCGCGCCCGAACAGAAACGGATCGCCGCCCTTGAGCCGGGCCACGGTGAGGCCGCGGCGGGCGCGGTCGATCAGCATGCCGCAGATTTCTTCCTGCGAAAAAGCGTGCGCCGATTTCTTCTTGCCCACGTAGAGCCGCTCGGCGTGGGCGGGTGCGAGATCGAGCAGCGCGTCGGGCGCCAGGTGGTCGTAGAGGATGGCATCGCAATGTTCGAGGATGCGGCGGCCTTTGACGGTGATCAACTCCGGATCGCCGGGGCCGGCGCCAATGAGATAGACCTTAGCGACTGTCACGAGATCACCCGTATGGCACCGTGGCCTACCGCGGACCGCGCGCGCCACGATTGCCGAGCATTGTTTTTGGGTTTGGGCAGAATCTGCCCGAAAGCGGAGCCTAAGTCCTTTGTTTTCGAAAACTCTTGGGCAAGTTCTGCCCAAATCGGGTGGGTAGGACAGGCCATCGCCTTTCGTGGTCTGTCACCGCCCGGCACTGCCAGACAGGTTGACAGACGACGAAAACCGATCGTCTGTGCCACTTCGCGTGCGCCACGTCGCATCTCAGCCGTAGACCGCATCGAGAATTCCCTTGGCGCCGCGGGCCAGCAGATCGGCGCCCAGGCGTCGGCCAATGGTTTCGGCATCTGACACATCGCCCATCGCTTCGCCGCGGATCACATCGGCTCCATCGGGCGAGGCTACGATGGCGATCAAGTGAAGGCAGCCCTCTTCCACGGTGGCGTGGGCGCCTATGGGCACCTGGCAGCCGCCGCCGAGAGCGGCCAGCAGACCGCGTTCGGCGGTAACCGCGGCGCGGGTGGGCTGGTGATCGAGCGGCCGGCAGGCGTCCCAGCCGGCGCTTCCGGGGCGCGCTTCAATCCCGAGCGCGCCCTGGCCAACCGCGGAGCACATCGCTGTAGCGGGCAGAATCTCGGCGATGCGGTCTTCCCATCCCATCCGCTTCAATCCGGCGGCGGCCAGCAGAATCGCGTCGTAGCGGCCTTCGGCGAGCTTGCGCAGGCGCGTATCCAGGTTGCCGCGCACGGATTCGATCTCGACATCGGGCCGCAGCTTGCGCAATTGCGCGGCGCGGCGCAGCGAACTGGTGCCCACGCG
>JBAVIH010000085.1:0-15968 GCA_049686695.1 Bryobacteraceae bacterium
CCGTCGTTGTCCGCGTCTCCGAATCCGGCGCCCATGGGCTGGAAAACCTTGTCCAGTTTGGTCTCCTCGGTGACGTCGCGAAAGGCGCCGTTTCCGAGGTTCTTATAGAGTTTCATGCCGGTGGCGATGTATGGAAGTCCCAGATAAGTCTTGGCTGTCTCCTCCACGGACATATAGAAACTGGTGGCGAAGATATCCGGCCAGCCATCGTTGTCATAGTCGAAGAACCAGGTGGCGAAACCTCGCCCGTTGCCCAAAACGCCGGCTTGCTTGGCAACATCCGTGAAAGTCAAGTCGTGATTGTTGTGGTAGAGCGAGTTAGCGCCCGCTAGGTTGTTCAGATAAAGGTCCGCGTAACCGTCGTGGTCGTAGTCCGCAGCGGTAACTCCCTTGGTGTAGGCAACGCGGTCGACGCCGGCGGAGTGAGCGATATCGGTGAACGTGCCGTCGCCATTGTTGTGGAAGAGCTGATTGGGAGCGTTCTCGTTGCCGACGAAGAGGTCGAGAAAGCCGTCGTTGTCGATATCCACCCAGACCGCGGTCTGTGTGGGGGTGGCCGGCTCGGCGAGGCCCGCCTCGCGGGTTACGTCGGTGAACGTTCCGTCGCAGTTGTTACGCAGGAGGGATTTCCGCTGGCCGATCTGCCACCCTCCGCGCAAAACCAGAATGTCCATGCAGCCGTCATTGTTGTAGTCTGCCTGTATCATATTAAGGCCGCCCATCTGATTGGACAAGCCGGCGGCTTTGGTGCGGTCCGAAAAGGTTCCGTCGCCGTTGTTGTGGAAGTAATGCATGGGAGCGCACTGTTCCTGCGACGAAATGACCACGTCGAACAGGCCGTTGTTCTCGAAGTCGTCCACAATCACCCCGCCTGCCTCGCCAAAATTGTCCAGTCCCGCCTCGGGCGCGCGGTCGATGAAGCGGCCGATGTCCTCAGGCGACGCGAACAACGAGGGAGACAGCAGGTACGCTTTGGGGACGCCATTGGGGTATTTGCCCAGCGTCATGTAAGCGATGTTCAGCAGCCATCTCACCTCGATATCGTCGGGCTTTTCGTCCAGGTACTTCAGAAAATGCTGGATAGCCCTGTTCGAGTCGGCCGGCTGCGCGTAGGCGATGCTCGTGCGCGGCGGGAACAGGCATCTGTCTCCTGGCTTCCGAAAACCGTCGTTCTCTATCTCGGACTTATGCAGGTAACCGATACCAAGAAGCTCGTCGATGAAAGATACGGCGTTCGGCAGATATGCCTGCGCCATCTGGTACACGGCTTCCCACTGCTCGATCGCCTTGTCCATCTCGCCGTTCCACGCATACAGTTGCCCGAGGGATGTGCGCATCGACAGGGCATCGTAAGAAGTCGCGTTCCTCCCCCCATGCGCCTCCAGGTATTTCCCGGCCGCCTCTTTGGCGCCCGCCACCGCCTGCAGACGCGTGGTGCACATCGTCTGGATGTCCTGATTCCAATTGGGCGGTTTCAGGAGGTCTCCCCACGCCTTTTCCACCTGGGGGAGGCCGGAAAGGTCGAACGAGTAACGGACGGAAGTGGCAGCGCGAGTGGATTGTTGCAGGGTACGTTGCGCCGCCTCCATGTCGGCCAACTCGGATTTCGCGACTACCTTCAGGATGGCGAAGCCGGTCGGCAGTTTGATCACTCCGGAGAACTGTCCGGGCTGAACGCCGCGCAGCGCGTCTCTCAACTCCTGTCGCAGCGTGGCGGGGTCGACGTTTTGCATGAAGCCGCCATCCTCGACGGTCGGGTCGACCGACTTCAATCGGGCGAGTACGGCGAAGTCCGCGCCGCCCTGGAGCCGATCGTGGATCCGCTGCGCCTCGTCCTGGGAATTGACGACGATGAGGCGCAGCGTGAGCGCCTGCGCCGGCGAATCCTGCGCGATTGCGTGACTGAGCAGGATCAGCCCTGCGCCCAGAATCGCCGCCACGATACGCCAGATCTCGACGCGAGCAACTCTTTGAGAATGCATGCCGATGAATCCGCCTCCGGAAGCGCCTGGCGCCCGTGCTGCTTAACACCGCTTAAGCGGCTACACCGGCCATTGTAACAAGGGCTCCGGCAGTCAGTTTTCAAATTCGGCCAAACGGTGTTACGCTACGGTTAGGATGCGGCAAGCCTCCCACATTCTGATGGCTGCGCTGATGGTGGCGGCGCTACTGGGTGGGAACTGCCTGTCATGCCCGCAAATGTGGATGGCGATGGCAAGCCACCAGCCGCAGCATAGCTGCTGCCATCATCGAACTGCCAGGACCGATTGCCATTCGCAGGCGCTCAGCGCTTTTGTGAAGGCGCATGGCGGAAGCGCCGCTCCGGTGGTTGCCGCGGCGGGCAAGGCATCGGCAGTTGCGGCGGCAGAGGTGCTTGCGCGGCCGGCAATTGCACCCTGGCGGGCTACGGACGTGGCGCCGCCCGATGCGCTGGCCTTGCATTCCCGGCTCCGCGTTTAGATCTCCCTTCCCACAGGCAATCTCCCTCGACAAAAGCGGTGTATCGTCCCGAAGGCTGGCTGCGGCGGAATCCCCGCGCGGGCGGAAGCCAGCTATCCTTGGGAAAAACAGAGTTGGTGAACGGAAATGAAGGTTCGTTATTGGATTTGGCTCTGGCTGGCGCCTGTGCTGGCGGCGCAGCCGGTATCTACGCTTGTCGACGAGGCGCTGCGCAATAACCGGGAGATTCTGGCGGCGCAGAAAAAGGTGGAAGCGCTGCGGCAACGGCCGGCCAGCGAGAGCAGCCTGCCGGACCCCAAGCTTTCGCTGGGGTGGGCCTCGAACGGCGGCCCCTGGCCGGGTGCGGGACTGGGGATCTACTCGACCAGCAACATCGGGGTGTTGGTATCGCAGGAAGTACCGGCGCCGGGCAAGCGGAGGTTGCGCGGCGAGATCGCGGATAAAGAGGCGGCGGCGGCTTTCAACGAATACCGGGCCACGCGCTTGAATGTGATTTGGCGCCTCAAGCAGGCGTACCAGTTGATGAATCATGCGGCGGACGACCTGATTTACCTCGGCCGCCAACAGGAAACGCTCGATAACCTGCTGCGCATCGCCGAGTCGCGCTACGCGGCGGGGCGCGGGTCGCAGCAGGACATCCTGAAAGCACAGACGCAGTTGGCGATTTACGCGACCCAACGCGTGCGGTTCGAGCAGTTGCGGGACGCGAAGCAGATCGAAATTAACGCTCTCCTCAACCGGCCGCAGGGCGGGCGGATCGAGGTGCCGGCCGTGGTGACGGTGGTGCCTATGCCGGCGACGCTCGAAGAGATGCTGGCGCAGGCGAGAACGAACTCGCCGCTGGTGGATCGAGACAAGGATGTAATCGAGGGCAGCGAACTGGCGGCTAGCCTGGCGCGCAAGGACTATTCGCCGGACTTCACGGTATCCGGCGGCTACTTCAATCAGGGCGGCCTGCCGCCGATGTGGAAGGCGCAGGTGGATTTCAAGCTGCCGGCGTATTTCTGGCGCAAACAGCGCGCGGAAATGACCGGGCGGGAGGCGAGCGCCAGCCAGGCGAGGCACGAGTACGCGGCGACGCTGGTGGATGTCGAAGCGCAGATTCGCGAGCAATACAGCGTGGCCGAGGCGTCTCTCAAGCTGGTGAACCTGTATGAGAAGTCGGTGATTCCGGAGGCGCGGCTGGCGTATGAATCCGCACTGAACAGTTACCAGGCCGGGCGCGGCGATTTCATCGCGCCGTTCACTAGTTTCATCAGCGTGGTGGATTACGAGATGTCGGACCATGAGGAGATCGTGCAATTTCGCATTGCGCTGGCGAAGCTGGAAGAATTGACGGGAGTGGAACCGAGATGAAACCAACCTTGGTAGTGTTGGTGGGGGTAGCGGCGTTTCTGGGCGGCCTTGTCTTTGAGCGCTGGCGCGGGAAGCCGGCGGTGCCGGGATCGGCCGAGCGCAAAGTACTCTACTGGGTGGACCCGATGCATCCCTGGTACAAATCCGATAAACCGGGGATCGCGCCCGATTGCGGCATGAAACTCGTTCCCGTGTACGCGGGCGATCAGATGCCGAACCGGACGGCCGCCAACTCGATCGAGGTGTCGCCCGAAAAACAGCAGTTGATTGGCGTCGAGTTCGGCACGGCGGAATACTCGACCACCGCGGATACGATTCGCGCCGCGGCGCGGGTGACGCTGGACGAAACCAAAATCGTGAAAGTGCAGACCCGCCTGGAGGGCTGGATCGACCGCGTGTTCGCCGATTTCACCGGCAAGTACGTGAAGAAGGGCGACCCGCTGGCGACCATATACAGCCCGGATGCGCTGGCCACCCAGCAGGAGTATCTGCTGGCGCTGCGGGCGCAGTACGTCATGAGCGACGGAGCCTTGCCGGCGATCGCGGCGGGCAACGACGACCTGGTGGCGGCCGCGCGCAAGCGGCTCGAGCTGTGGGATATCTCCGGCCAGCAGATCGACGAAGTCCGGCGCACCGGAAAGCCCATCGAGTACCTGACGGTCTACGCGCCGGCTTCCGGGTACATCACCGAGCGCAACGCGTTTCCCAAGCAGCGCGTGACGCCGGACGTGGCGCTGTACACGCTGGCCGACCTTTCGACGGTGTGGGTGGTGGCGGACGTTTTCGAGTACGAAGCCGCGGGCGTGCGGCTGGGCCAGGCGGCCACGCTGACGCTGGATGCCTTGCCGGGGCGGACGTTCCATGGCACAGTGAGCTACATTCTGCCAAACGTGGACGCGGCGTCGCGCACGCTGAAGGCGCGGATCGCGTTCGATAATCCGGACGGGCTGCTCAAGCCGGATCAGTATGGGCACGTCGAGATTCACCTGGGCGGCGCGCGGCGTTTGATGGCGCCGGAATCCGCGGTGCTCGATTCGGGCGACCGGCAAGTGGTCTATGTGGATCTCGGAAACGGCAACCTGCAGCCGCGCCCGGTGCGCGTGGGAGAGCGCGCGGGCGGCAAGGTGGAGATCCTGGAAGGCCTGAAGGCGGGTGAGCGCATCGTCACTTCAGGCAACTTCCTGCTGGATTCGGAGAGCCAGTTGAAAGCGGCGGGCGGCGGGGCGGCGAAGTGATCGACGGGTTGATCGAGTTTTCGGCGCGCAACCGGTTCCTGGTGCTGCTGCTGGTGGCCGCGGCGGCGCTGGGCGGCTGGTGGTCGCTTCAATCGATTCCGCTCGATGCGATTCCGGATCTGAGCGACACGCAGGTGATCGTCTATTCGAAATGGGACCGCAGCCCGGACATCATCGAGGACCAGGTGACCTACCCGGTGGTGAGCGCCATGTTGGGCGCGCCGCGGGTGAAAGACGTGCGCGGGTTTTCCGATTTCGGCTACTCGTACGTATACATCATTTTCGAAGACGGCACCGACATTTACTGGGCGCGCTCGCGGACGCTCGAATACCTTTCCAAGATCCAATCGCGGCTGCCGCAGGGAGTGGAGACCCAAATAGGGCCGGACGCTACCGGCGTGGGCTGGGTTTTCCAGTATGCGCTGGTGGATACCACGGGGCGAAACAACCTGGCGCAATTGCGTTCGCTCGAGGACTGGTTCCTGCGCTACCAGTTGCAGGCCCTGCCGGGTGTGGCGGAGGTGTCGCCGCTGGGCGGATTCGTGCGCCAGTACCAGGTGACCGTGGATCCCAACCGCCTGGCGGGGTATGGAGTAACCATCGACAAAGTGGTGGCGGCGGTGCGCGCGGGAAACAACGACGTGGGTGGGCGGCTGGTGGAATTCACCGGCCGGGAGTACATGGTGCGCGGGCGCGGCTACGCGCGCTCGGTAAGCGATCTGGAGCAGGTTTCGCTGGGAGTCACCGCGGCGGGGGTGCCGATCCTGGTGCGCGACGTGGGCTCGGTGACGCTGGGGCCGGACCTGCGGCGCGGCATCGCGGATCTGAACGGCGAGGGCGAAACCGTTTCGGGGATCGTGGTGATGCGGCAGGGAGAGAACGCGCTGCGCGTGATCGAGCGGGTGAAGGCGAAGCTGAAGGAGTTGGAGCCGGGGCTGCCGCCGGGTGTGAAGGTGGTGACGGCGTACGATCGCTCGGAGCTGATTCTGGCCTCCATCGACAACCTGAAGCGCACGCTCATCGAGGAACTGGCGGTGGTGGCGCTGGTGATCCTGATCTTCCTGTGGCACGTGCCGAGCGCGGTGATTCCGATCGTCACCATTCCGGTGGCGGTGCTGATTTCGTTCGTGCCGATGCGTCTCATGGGGATCAACGCCAACATCATGTCGCTGGGCGGAATCGCGATTGCCGTGGGGGCGATGGTGGATGCGGCCATCGTGGTGGTGGAGCAGACCCATAAGAAGCTGGAGCACGCGGACGCGAGCTGGAGTGCCGGCGATTATCAGCGGGCGATTGTGGCGGCGGTGAAGGAAGTCGGCGGCCCGAGCTTTTTCGCGCTGCTGGTGATTGCGGTTTCGTTCCTGCCGGTGCTGACGCTGGAAGCGCAGGAGGGACGGCTGTTCAAGCCGCTGGCCTACACCAAGAATTTCGCCATGATCGTGGCGGCGGTGCTGGCCATCACGCTGGACCCGGCGCTGCGGCTGCTGTTCTTCCGCAAGGAAGGCTTCCGGCTATGGCCGCGCTGGCTGGGGTGGATCGTCAACGGCGTGCTGGTGGGCAAGATCCACTCGGAAGAAAAGCATCCCCTCAGCCGCGTGCTGATGCGCCTGTACGCCCCGGTGGTGGAGTGGAGCCTGCGCTGGAAGTGGCTGGTGCTGGCGGGCGCGGTGGCGTTGGTAGCGGTGACAGTGCCGATCTACCAAGGGCTGGGGTCGGAGTTCATGCCGCCGCTCGACGAAGGCACGCTGCTGTTCATGCCCACCACGCTGCCGGGAATTTCGGTGGCGCAGGCGGGCCAGTTGCTCCAGATGCAGGATCGCATCCTGATGCGGTTCCCGGAAGTCGAGCGGGTGCTCGGAAAAGCCGGGCGCGCGGAGACGCCGACCGACCCGGCGCCGCTTTCGATGATGGAAACGGTCGTCACGCTGAAGCCGAAATCCGAGTGGCGGCACGTGGCGACCTGGTACGACCGGTGGCCGGAGTGGATTAAGCCGCTGTGCGGCCGCATCACGCCGGATCGCATTTCGACCGACCAACTGGTGAACGAAATGAACGATGCGCTGCGGTTTCCGGGCGTGTCGAACGCCTGGACGATGCCAGTGAAGAACCGCATCGACATGCTGACCACGGGCATCCGGACGCCGGTGGGAATCAAGATTTACGGTCCGGACCTGGTGGGGATCGGGAGCATAGGGACCGCCATCGAGAGCGCGCTGCCGCGAGTGGCTGGGACGCGTAGCGTGTTCGCCGAGCGGGTGAGCGGCGGCTACTTCCTGGACTTCGATTTGAAGCGCGATCAATTGGCGCGCTACGGGATGAGCGTGGAGGATGCCGAGGCGGTAGTGACGTCGGCGATCGGCGGCGAGAACGTCAGCACTTCAATCCAGGGTCTCGAGCGATACCCGATCAACGTGCGCTACTACCGGGATTCGCGCAGTTCGATGGAGCGGCTGCGCCGGGTGCTGGTGCCGGCCAACGGGGGCAAGGCGCAGATTCCGCTGGCGGAGATCGCGACCTTGAAACTGTCCAGCGGCCCGGCCATGCTGCGCAACGAAAACGGCATGCTGTGCGGCTACGTTTACGTGGACGTCGCCGGGCGCGACGTGGGGAGCTACGTTGCGGCTGCCAAGCAGGCGGTGCGCGAGAGCGTCACCACGCCGCCCGGTTACACGATCGCCTGGAGCGGGCAGTACGAAGCCATGGAGCGGGTGCGCGAGCGGCTGAAGGTGGTGCTGCCCCTGACGTTGTTCCTGATTCTTCTGCTGCTGTACCTCAACACGCGCTCCGCCGCGAAGACCGTCATCATTCTGTTGGCGGTGCCGTTTTCGGCGGTGGGCGCCATCTGGCTGCTCTACATGCTCGGCTACAACATGAGCATCGGCGTGTGGGTGGGGTTGATCGCGCTGATGGGCGTGGACGCCGAGACGGGCGTGTTCATGCTGCTCTATCTCGACCTGGCCTTCGAGGAGCGGCGGCGGGCGGGGATGATGCACACCCACGCGGACTTGCGCGAGGCGATCGTGAACGGGGCGGTGAAGCGCATCCGGCCGAAGTTCATGACGGTGGCCACCATGTTCGTCGGCCTGGCCCCCATCATGTGGTCGCATGGCACGGGCGCGGACGTGATGAAGCGCATCGCGGCGCCCATGATCGGCGGCATCTTTACATCGTTCTTTCTGGAGCTGGTGGTGTACCCGGCAATTTACGAGGTTTGGAAATGGCACTCGGTAAAAAGACAGGCGGTTTGATTCTGGCAATTCTGGCGTGGGCCGTGGCCGCGTCGGCGGCACAGTTTCCGATGCGGCACCGGCACCTGCGCGGCGGCTGCGAGGGGACGCTCGATGTCGGCGAAAACGGGGTGCGATTCGCCGGACCGAAGGGCCACGCGTGGCAGTGGAAGCTCGACCAGATCCGGCAACTCGAGCTGGCGCCGGACCGCGTCGTGGTAACCAGCTACCAAAACGGCAAGCTGCCGGGGACGGAACGCAGCTACGAATTCAGCGGCGCGGTTCCGGCGGCCGAACTGTACGCGTTGCTCAAGGATCGCATGGACCAACGCCTGGTAGCGGAGTTGGCGCAGCCGCCGGCCGGCGGGCCGGTGTGGTCGCTGCCGGTGAAGCACGTGGGGCGCGCGGGTTCGCAGGGGACGCTCGAACTGACGCCGGACACGATCGCGTATCGCACTCAGGCGTTGGACGAGTCGCGCACCTGGAGGTACACCGATATCGCCGGCATCAGCAGCTCCGGGCCGTTTCAGTTGACCATCACCACGCTCGAACTGGCGAAGGCGCAATACGGAGGGCGCAAGGACTTCAATTTCGAATTGCAACGTCCCATCGCGGAAGCCAGCTACAACCGGCTATGGCTTCAGGTGGAAATGAAGAACGGGAGAATTCCATACCAGGTGATCGCCGCGTCCGATTGGCCGACGGGCCACTAGGCCGGGCGAACGAGTATTCGCTCAGGCATCGCTGAATACGCTTTTTGGCAGACCGCGCATCGCTGTCAAGCTAACAGTTTGCGCCGCGGGTGAATACTCACGAAAGTATAGGGCGAGGCGACGGTAGCCAAAGTGTATACTTGATTTGAAAACTTTGCTTCGCGGGCCCCGTAATCTACAACCCGCGCGCAACCGCTCGATTGTTCGGAGTTGGTTGACTCTGCCCAGGCTGCGCCGGCTGTCGCAGACTCTCTTTCTCGCGCTCTTCGTGGTCCTTCTCTGCCAGACCGGATTGCCCGGCTCTCTCAAGCCCGGCGAGGCCGAGTTCCGCCTGTCGCCCACGGTGCGCGCCTTTCTGGAGACTGACCCGTTAGTCGCCATCGCCAACGCGCTGGCCACGCGCGCGCTCTATCGCGGATTGCTCTGGAGTCTGGCGATCCTCATCCCCACGCTATTTCTCGGTCGCTTCTTCTGTGGCTGGATCTGCCCGCTCGGCACACTGAACCATCTGATTAGCAATCTTCGATCGGAGAAGAAATCCGGCCTTCGACTCATCGCTTCCAACCGTTACAAACCGTGGCAAGCCTTCAAGTACTATCTGCTTTTCGCTTTGCTGGCGGCGGCTTTTCTGGGTGGCGCGCTGGTAGGGGTTTTCGATCCCATCGCGCTCGCCGTGCGATCTCTCGCCCTCTCGATTCTTCCTGCGTGTAACTACGCGCTGAGCGCACTGCTCGCGCCCGCCCACGGTCACACGGCGCTGCCGGCCGCCCTCCTCAGCTTCAAGCAAGCTCATTTCCGCCAAGGCTTCCTGCTTGGCGCGATCCTCATCGCGATCCTCGCGCTCAACCTGCGCATCACCCGCTTCTGGTGCCGCGCACTGTGTCCGCTCGGTGCGTTGTTGGGCTTGGCTTCGCGCTGGTCCATTCTGGGCCTCGAAAAGCACCCCGCCCATTGCGAGGATTGCAACCGTTGCCTGCTTCATTGCCAGGGCGGCGACGATCCCATTCCCGGCGCGCCGTGGCGCAAAGCCGAATGCCATCTGTGCATGAACTGCGTGGCCGATTGCCCGGAAAGCGGGATTCGATTTCGCTTCTTTCCGCCGGCTCCCGGTCCTGCAACCGTCGAGGTCGCGGATCTCAAGCGTCGAAAAGTGCTGACCGGCTTGGTCGCCGGCGCAGCCGCGATTCCCCTGTTGCGCGCCAATACCGGCCTCGCCGCCGAACCGCACGAACGGCTGATCCGGCCTCCGGCGGCGCTCGACGAGAATCGATTCCTCGCCCGCTGTATCCGCTGCGGCGAGTGCATGAAGGTGTGCCCGAACAACGCCCTGCATCCCGCATTCAGCGAAGCCGGCTGGGAGGGCATCTGGACTCCCGTGCTGGTGCCGCGCGTCGGATATTGCGAGCCTGCTTGCACCCTCTGTGGTCAGGTCTGCCCCACAGGCGCGATTGGGGAGTTCACCTCGCACGAGAAGGGCTGGTCCTTCGCGCCCACAGCCGATGCCCGCCCGATCCGTCTCGGCACCGCCTTCTACGATCGCGGCCGATGTCTCCCTTGGGCCATGGCCACCGACTGCGTCGTGTGCGAGGAGTGGTGCCCCACTTCGCCCAAGGCCGTCTACCTGCAACCGGCCGAGGTGACCGATTCCACCGGCAACACACGACCGGTCCGCCAGCCCTACATCGATCCCGCGCGCTGCGTCGGTTGCGGCGCGTGTGAGTATGTCTGCCCGGTAAAAGATCGCCCGGCCGTCTACGTGACCAGCGCCGGCGAGAGCCGCTCCGAGACCAACCAGATCCTGCTGGGGCGTGCGCCCGAACCCGCGTCCTGGTTCCCCGAGAGTGGCGACGCGCCCGGCTGGACGAAGGTCGGCGAAACACGCATCTTCGAAGCCGCCGATCTCTGGAAGTATGTGGATGGCGACGCCGAGCGGTATCTGCGGGCCGGCGTTCGCCGCACTCTCACCGCGAATTACCGCTATCGCGACGCCGTCGAGGCCGTCGCCGACATTCACCTGATGGACGCGCCATCGGGGGCCGCGTCGATCTTCGCTTCCGAGTCCCCCGCCGGAAGCCGCCCTGTCGCCCTCGGCGACGCCGGCAGGAGCTATGGGCAGAGCGTGACGTCTCACAGCGGCCCGTTCTTCCTTCGCCTGGTCGCCTACCAGGACACCCCCCAAACCGAACCCGTCCTCCTGGCCCTGGCCCAAGCCATCGAGCGACGGCTGGGGCGATAAGGCCAGACGCCCGGCAGGAAAAACCTGCACTGGCGACGCCGTTCAACGCAGCTCCAGTAGTCGTTCTACGGTAACCCCCGCTTCGTTTAGAATCTGCCGGAGAGTTCCAGGGCGAACCCGTTTGTGATCCGGGACGACCACCCTGGCGTACGGGTCGCCTCGTCTCAGGATGATGTGGCTCCCTCGTTGGCGGGTCACGACAAATCCAACTCGCAGAAGCGCCCTCACTAGTTCCTGTCCGGAGATGTCCACCGGCAGCTTCACTGGTGGGTGCCGGTCTTGAGCTCGAAGTATTCTCTTCCCGCCTCGGCCGGAACCGGGTCTCCGGCGGCGATACAGTCTTCGATATAGAGATCCGCGGCCTCGCGAATGTTCCTCATCACCTCATCGCGAGTGTCGCCCTGGGACACGCAGCCGGGCAGTGCCGGCACCGTGGCGACGTATCCGCCGTCCGCTTCCAGTTCGAGGATCACCGTATACCGCATATGAGGATGGCCTTTGATTTCGATCATACCAGCGAACAGGGCCCCTCGCGAGCGTGACCGCATCACAGGAGAAGTCGCTGGAAGCGCCAGGATTCACCGTTCGTTGGAAATCACACCTATTCCACCGGGGCGTCTTACTCGCTGCCGTTCTACATTCAATACCGATAGAGTTCGGAACGCCGGAGGCTTGCCTTGGGACCTCCCCAGGCACGCACTGCTGTAAACATATGGCGCAAATCGAAAGGGAGCCTCCCCCGCATCCCCGCCCAGTGCTATAACGGAATCGGAATACCTGAAACCGCAGGATCTTCTCGGGCAACAGCCATGCGCGCCGGCCCACATCACGGCATCACTCGCAGGGGTCTCCTGCGAGCCAGCCTGGCGGGCGCCTTCGCAGCCCGCGCCGCCGCCGCCGAAAAGTCCAAAGTCGTTATCGCGCGCGATCCGGCTCTCCGCGGCGCCGGAGGCTCCGCCGATTCCAGCCGCGTTTTGAAGATGCTCGATCGGGCCATGCAGTCGTTCTACGAAAGCGATTCCCCGATCGACGCCTGGAAGAAAGTGGCGCGGCCCGGCGAGGTAATCGGCCTCAAGGTCAACTGCCTCTCCGGCAAGGGCGCTGCCACCAGCACTATCCTGGTGGAAGCCATTTGCGAGCGCTTGCAGCAAGCCGGAATTCCGCCGAAGGACATCGTGATCTGGGACCGGCTGAATTCCGACCTGGAGAGCGCCGGCTTCCGCGTGGCCTCCCGCCAGGATCGCATCCGTTTCATCGGCAACGATACCGCCGGCTATGGCGACGAATTGACTGTCCACGGAAGCGCGGGCAGCCTCCTCTCGAATACGCTGGTGCACACCTGCGATGCCGTGATCAACCTGCCCGTGCTCAAGGACCACGGCATCGTCGGCGTCACGCTCGCGCTCAAGAACTTATTCGGCGCCATTCACAATCCGAATAAGTACCACACGAACGCGGGCGACCCCTACGTCGCGGATGTCAATATGTTCCCGGCAGTCCGGCAAAAGGTGCGGCTGACGATCTGCGACGGCATAACTGCTCAGTATGAAGGCGGACCTTCTTATATGCCGCAATGGTCGTGGCCGTATAATGGCCTGATCGTGGCACGCGACCCGGTGGCGCTCGATTACACCGGCTGGCAGATCCTCGAACGCAAGCGCGCCGAAAAGGGGATGAAGCCGCTGCGCGAGTTGCATCGCGAACCGCTCTACATCGCGACCGCGGCGGATGCCCGCCACAGGCTCGGCACTAACGATCCGAACCTGATCGGCGTGGTGGAGGTGTAACTCGATGGATCGCAGGGCCTTCGTTCAGTTACTCGCGCTTCCGGCCGTGGCCGCGCGCGCGGCGGATGCCGACGCCCACTTCACCATCGAGGCGCGCTTCTACGAGAAGCTTCCCTATAAGAAGATCAAGTGCAAGCTATGTCCCCGCGAGTGCGTGATCGACGACCGCGAACGCGGCTATTGCGGCGTGCGCGAAAACCGTGGCGGCACTTACTACTCTCTGGTCTATGCGCGCGTCTGCGCCGCTCACGTCGATCCCATCGAGAAGAAGCCGCTCTTTCATTTTCTGCCGGGCACCATGGCTTTTTCGATAGCCACCGCGGGCTGTAACGTCAATTGCAAAATGTGCCAGAACTGGGATATCTCCCAGGTCCGTCCGGAACAGGTCAACAGCAATTACCTTCCGCCTAAGGACCTGGCCGCCCTGTCCCGCCAGAATCAGTGTCCTTCCATCGCCTACACCTACAGCGAGCCGGTGGTCTTCTCCGAATATGTCCTGGATTCCGCTGCCGCCGGCCGCGCCGCGGGCGTGAAAAGCGTAGTAATCAGCGGCGGCTATATCCAGGAGGAGCCGCTGAAACAGTTGTGCGCTCGCGTGGATGCCATCAAGATAGATCTCAAAGCCTTCTCCGACAAGTTCTACAAAGAGGTCGTCAACGGCGAGTTGAAGCCGGTGCTGAACACCCTGGCGACCATCCACAAGCAAGGCACGTGGCACGAAGTGGTCTATCTGGTGGTGCCGACCCTGAACGATACCGACGAGGAGTTCCGCTCGCTCGCCCGCTGGATCAAATCGGAGCTCGGCCCGGATGTCCCGCTGCACTTCTCGCGCTTCCATCCCGAGTACCTGTTGAAGAACCTTCCGCCCACCCCGCTGCCGACTCTCGAACGCGCCAAGGCAATCTGTGACGCGGAGGGCCTGCAGTACGTGTACATCGGCAATGTTCCCGGCCATCCGGCCGAGAGTACCTGGTGCCCGAAATGCCGCCGCGTCGTGGTAGAGCGCGCCGGCTTCACCGTCCGGGCCATCCACCTGGACGCGGGTAAGTGCCGGTTCTGCCAGCAAGTCATTCCCGGAATCTGGGACGGAGCCCGCATATGAAAACTCTGTCTATCGGTGTCATCGCGTTGTCTCTGCTTACCGGTCTCCTTCTGGTCGAGGGAGCTTCCGGATGCGGCGGGCAGGCGCAAAAGGTCAGGCCAATGGCGGTAGCGGGAACGTTCTATCCAGCCGATCCGCAAGAGCTCGGTAAGATGATCGACGGTTTCCTTGCCAAAGCCTCGCCGCCGCTCGAGAATGTGGTGGCGCTGGTGGCGCCGCACGCCGGCTATCAGTACTCGGGTTCGGTTGCCGCGTACTCGTATGCATTGTTGAAGGGCCGCAAATTCGACCGCGTGGTCGTCATCGCACCCTCGCATTGGGAACCCATCGATTACTCGTCCGTGTATGATGGCGCTGCCTACTTGACCCCGTTCGGCCAGGTTCCCGTGGACCAGGCTTTCGCCGCAAAGTTAGCCAAGATGAGTCCCACGATCCGGCTTTCCTCGGCCGGCCACGTTCCGTCTTCGCAGCGGCCGGAGCACGCTATCGAGGATCAGTTGCCCTTCCTGCAACGCGTGATCGGCCAGTTCGAGCTTGTGCCGGTGATCATGGGAGATCAGAGTTACGATGCCTGCCGCGCCCTCGGCGTGGCGCTGGCTAAGCTGGTCGCCGGAACCAACACTCTCATCGTGGCCAGCTCCGACCTCTCGCACTATCACACTTACGACCAGGCGGTAAGAGAAGACCATAAGACACTCAAAGCCATCGGAGAGTACGATTACTTCGACCTCTCGCGCAATCTCGATCTGCGCATCTGGGAGGCGTGTGGCGGAGGGCCGATCGTCGCCACCATGATTGCCGCCGAACGTTTGGGAGCCAACCAGGCCACTGTCCTCCATTACGCCAATACAGGCGACGTCACCGGCGACTACAGCCGCGTGGTCGGCTACGGCGCGGTTGCGCTGGTCAAGGCCGCCGGCGCGGCCAAGACCGATGAGGCGCCGTTTTCGCTCACCGGCCCGGAGAAAAGCGCGCTTCTCAAAATCGCTCGCAAATCGGTCGAGACCGCGGTCCGCGATGGCAAGGCTTACGAGGTTTCCACGGGCGGCCTGGAGGCGCTCGCGCAGGAGCGCGGCGCGTTCGTAACTCTGACGAAGCACGGAGAGCTTCGCGGCTGCATCGGATCCGTGGCGCCGGTCAAACCCTTGTTCCTCACCGTGCACGAAGTGGCAGTGATGGCGGCGCTTCGCGACAACCGCTTCTCTCCTGTCACCGCCAGCGAATTGGCCGACCTGCAATACGAGATCTCTGTTTTGTCTCCGTTGCGGCGCGTCATGGACGTCCAGGAGATCCACATCGGACAGCATGGTTTGCTGATCCACGCGCTCGGCCGCGAGGGCTTGTTGCTGCCCCAGGTCGCCACCGAAGAGAACTGGGATCGGACCACTTTCCTGCAGGAGACTTGTCGCAAGGCCGGCCTCCCGGGGCGTGCGTGGCAGGATCCCGGCTCCGACCTCTTCCGCTTCACCGCCCTGGTGTTCAACGAGAACAAGCCGGTCGCGGCGCTGGCTCCGCTGGATCTGTTCGCGAATCCTCCCGGATGGCCATCGCCGCCGGCGCCAGGCTTACCAGCGCCGAGAGCAACGCTGTTTTAAGAAATCCGAATACCGGAATGAACCAGGCGCTGAACAGAACCGCGCCCACGCACGAGCCGGCCAGGTCGAGCGCATAAAGCGTACCGGGACGATCCGCCGCCGGACTCGCCCTCTCGCTACCGCCGAAGTAGCCCAGGTTCCGCAGTTTGAAGGATAAAGTCCTTGGTTTCTGCGGCGGCATGGGCGAGTTTCCACTACATCGCCGCTCGTTCCAGCGCGCTGGGCAGTTTCAACCCGAGCCGCTGGAGCAGGATCTG
>JBAVIH010000086.1:0-1648 GCA_049686695.1 Bryobacteraceae bacterium
GAAGAGATCCGCCGCTTCCCTAACCAGCCGGTGGAGTTGCCTTCCGGTCTCTACTGGGATGCCTTCCGCTTATTCCACGAAATCGTCGAGGGACTGACGATTGCCGGGCGCGAGCGGCACGTGAAACCGGCCGGGATCGGCGTGGATACCTGGGGCGTTGATTTCGGGCTGTTGGGCGCCGATGGCGGGTTGATCGATTGCCCGCGCCATTACCGCGACCCGCGCACCAATGGCATTCCGGACCGGCTGTTCGAAACCGTGCCGCGCGCCGAGGTCTTCGCGCGCACCGGCATCCAGATCATGTCGATCAACTCGCTGTACCAGTTGTATGCGACACGGCTGGCGAACCCGGCGGCGCTCGACAACTCGAAGCGGCTGCTGTTCATGCCGGACCTGCTCGATTATTGGCTGACCGGAGTGGAGCGCAACGAGGTAACGATCTCGAGCACCTCGCAGTTCTACGCTGCCAAGACACGCCGCTTCGACACCGAGATGCTGGAGCGGCTGGGCATTCCGAGCCGCATCCTGGCGGAACTGATCGAGCCCGGATGCACACTCGGGCCGCTGCTGCCGCGGCTCGCCGAAGCGACCGGCCTGGGGGCCGTGCCGGTACACGCGGTGGGATCGCACGACACGGCATCGGCGGTGGCGGCGGTGCCCGCGCGCGGCGATGGCTGGTGCTACATCAGCTCGGGCACCTGGTCGTTGATGGGGGTGGAATCGGCCGCGCCGGTGATCGACGAGCAGTCGTATAAACTGAACTTCACCAACGAAGCCGGCGTGGGAGGCTGCACGCGCCTGCTCAAGAATATCGCCGGCCTGTGGCTCTTGCAGGAATGCCGCCGCGCCTGGGCGGCGGAGGGCGAGCGCTTCGGTTACGAAGAACTCATGCACATGGCCGAAGCGGCCGGCCCGGCGCGGACCATCGTCGATCCGGACGATTTCCTGCAGCCGGGCGACATGCCGGCGCGCATCGCCGCCTGGTGTGGCCAGCACTCGCTCGAAGCGCCCCGGACCAAGGGCGAATTCTGCCGCACCATTCTGGAGAGCCTGGCGCACCGCTACTGCGAGGTGCTGCACGGGCTGGAAGGCCTGACCGGGAGCCGGATTCACACCATCCACATCGTGGGCGGCGGCTCGCGCAACTCGCTGCTCAACCAGCTCGTGGCGGACGCGACGGGGCGCAAGGTGGTGGCCGGCCCGATCGAAGCCACCGCCGCCGGCAATCTGCTGGTGCAGGCCATCGGGTCGGGCGAAGTGAGCGGGATCGACGAGGCGCGCGAGATCGTCCGCCAGTCGTTCCCGATCACCGAGTTTCGACCGAAGGCGAAAGCCGGCAGGTGAGGCAGGCCCGGCTGTGGGCCGATTGGCAATCGGCCCGGAGCGGCACCATCGGGCCGACGCGCAGGAAGCAATCCCGCCCCGCCAGTAAAGAACCTCTTCTAACGGTCCAAAGCCGCTGATGCGCCAAGAACCCTGACCGGTCGCCAAAACCGACCGTCTTCCCACCCTCGGTCACAGCCTTTCTTTCCCACTAACTCAATCACTTAGCCCTCCAAACCCTTGACATACCCGCCATACTTAAGTCAGGACTGTGGCGCCAGGCTCCGCTGCTAGTCTGTTCTTGCTGGCCAGCAAGCGTTGATTT
>JBAVIH010000087.1:0-7139 GCA_049686695.1 Bryobacteraceae bacterium
TCCCCGCCGGCGCCGAACGGCGCACCCCGCGGCTGCCGGAAGGGCCATTCAACGGGAACGCCAGGTAAGAGCGGGGATGGTTGGACACGGCAAACCGGGTGTCGATGTGCAGACCGTTGCTGAACACCTCCTCGCTCGAGTCTTTCTCCACCATCCATACCTCGGGCAAGGACGTCGAGGAAGCGGACCTCGATAGCCCGGCGGGCGGCTTCCACGCCTCCTGCGCCGGTGCGCGCGCGGCGGCGCGCACCACCAGAAACGCCGCGAGCAGAGTCAACGGAACAATTGCCAACAGCAGGTAGTGGAAGAAGGCTCTCCACGGCCCTCGCCGCCCGCCCATCGATGGCGGCATCGCGGCTTGGAGGAAACGGAGCCGGTTTACCGGGTCGCCAATGCGGCGGGCGACCAATTCGATGGACGGCTGTACGATACTCCTTCCCATTCGTAATAGAAGTATCGGCAGAATCGGCGAAATCTCTTAGGAGTTCCGCGGTTTTGTCGCATTTTTCTAAGCCGCGTTCTCTTTCTCCCAAAAAGTCCGTGAGAGAATTCTAATCTCGGAGGTACTACCCATCCAAACAGGGATTAGCGCCAGGGCCGAGAACATGATTCAAGGCCGGCGTGAACCGGAGTCGCCATGCTGAAACGTTGGTTGAGTTTCTCGAAGCTGTCGTCACGCGCCTGGGGCATTGCCAAGGCCATGGACATGCTGAGCAGCCCGCATCTGGCCGGGATGTCCTCGGAGGCCAAGCGCTGTGCCCTGTTGATGGCGCTGGAGGCCGCCGGCACCGGAGTGGAGTCTCTCATCCAGGACGCCGTGTTGCAGCAGCGCCTGCTGGACCAGCAGGAGGACCGACGGGAGGCCAGGCTGCGGCGGATCGAAGCGGCCAAGCTGCAACAGAACCGCGCGGTGCAGGCGGACCTGGATCGCCTTACCGCCAGGCACCTGCAACGCCTCCAGGCCAATCTGGATGCGATTGCACGGCACGAGAGCGAGTTCCGCGCCTGGCAAAAAGGAAAAGAGCGGGAAGCGCAGCGCATGACGGATGCCGCGGCATTCTGCGTCCCGCACGGGCGCGCCCCCCACGGCGCCACTCTATCGATGGTGATGGAGCCCCTCCGGGCCGCGCGAGGATAGGCGATCATGCTGATCGCGGGGATGGGACTGACGCTGCTGCTGGTGGCCGTGTGCTGTCGCCCGAAGCGCAAGATGCGGCCCTTCAGGCGCGCGGACCTGCGGCGCGTGAGGCGCTTGTCCGAACAGTCGTACCGGGAAAACACGTTCCCGTTCGAGTAGGTTTACAGGATTGGAGACGTTCATGAAGACCTCGCAGACGGATTACACCCAGCCGCTGGGGCTCGATGTCGGGACCAGCCGCATCGTAGTGGCGCGAGACGCTGGCAAGCGGTACGAGTATGAAGCGCAGCTCAACGCCTTTTTGACGCTCCCGTATTCCAAGCTGGCGGAGAACCTTCTCCAGCGCGAAAGCATTCTGCACGAAGTGCGGGGAGCGGAAATCGTGGTCGCGGGCAACGATGCGGAAAAGTTCGCCGAGGTCTTCCACGTCGAGACGCGGCGGCCCATGCGGAAGGGCGTCATCAACCCGGACGAGCCGCATTCGCTCGCCGTGCTGCGCCACATCATCGCCAAGCTGATCGGCCCGGCTTCGGCCGAGGGGCAGAAGATCTTCTTCAGCGTGCCCGCCGAAATCGAAGGCGAGGAGACCGGCATCGCCTACCACGAGGCTTCCATTCACGAGCTTCTCAAGGAGCTGGGATACGCGCCCACGCCCATCGTGGAGGGCCTGGCGGTGGTCTTCGGCGAATTGAGCGAGTGCAATTACAGCGGCATCGGCATCTCCTGCGGCAGCGGCCTGTGCAACGTGTGCCTGGCCGTCCTGTCCGTCCCCGTGATCAGCTTCAGCGTCGCCAAGGCCGGCGATTTCATCGATACCCAGGCGGCGCTGGTAACCGGTGAGATGGCCACCCGGCTGCGCGTGCAGAAGGAGCTCTCGTTCCAGCTCAACGGCCTCAACGGGGAACGCGTGCAGAACGCACTCACCGTCTACTACCGCGAGGTGATCCGCAACCTGATCGAGACCCTGCGCCAGCACATCGCCTCGGCGCGGCGCCTGCCCAAGCTCGACCAATCCGTCCCGCTGGTGCTCTCCGGCGGCACCGCCATGCCGCACGGTTTCCTGGAATCCTTCGTCTCCGCTCTGCGTGCCAACGAGTTTCCGGTGCGCCTCTCGGAGGTGCGGCTGTCGGCCGACCCCCTGAACTCCACCGCCCGCGGCGCCCTCATGGCCGCGCTGTGCTAAAAAGATTTTGCCCCGGCATTGCGTCAGCCGTTAGTGTCAGGCGCCTAACCAAGGCCAACTTGACGTTTCGGGTTCCTCCGGTCATCCTCAGGGCACAGGGTGAACACCGCCGCCAGACCGTCTTGGAGGAATGCGAATGTTCCGATTCGGAACCAGCAGCTTGTTGAACTTCAGGAAAGCCGTCCATTTTAGCCTGCAAAGTCCCAAGTGCGCCGTCAACCGGATCCACGATCTGGCGTTCGGAAACCGCTCCAACAGGTTCCCCCGGGAAATTCGTTTAAACCTGGTCAACCGCTGCAATTTCGCCTGTCCGATGTGCTGCATCGGCCAAGCCAGAGCCGACCGCCAGGACGAGTATCTGGGTGACATGCCGTTCGACATTCTGGAGAAGGCCGTCCATGAGGGCGCCAGACATGGGGCGTGCATCGATCTGTTCGGCGGCGAGCCGACGCTCTACCCACGCCTCGCCGATGCGTTGCGGATGATCCGTGACGGGCGCAGCCTGTCGTTTATCACCACCAACGGCCTGCTCATCAGGAAGCGGGCCAAAGAGATGGTCGAAAACGGCATGAACGTGATCTTGATCTCGCTCGACGGATGGGACGAGCCGTCGTCGGTGCAGCGCGGCAAAGTGCCGGGTTCGTTCGCGGCCATTGTGGACGGGATCGCCGAAGTCGGGCGCCTGCGTGGGAAGCGCGCGTTTCCCATCGTCCGGATCTCCACTGCCATCACCAAGGTCAACTACCACAGCATGGACAAGATTGCGCAAGCCGTATACGACGCCGGCGTGCGGGATTGGGTGATCCAGAACTACTTCTTTGCCACCGACGAAACCATGCGCCGGCATTACGAATTCAAGGCGCGCACCGGCGTGGGGGATAAGGTGATGCTGCATCACATCCCCGGCAACGACTCCTATCTCACTAAGGAAGAAGTAATGGAACTGAAGGCGAGCCTGGCACGCACTCGGGCGCTGCTCGGCCGGAGCCTGCGGGACATGACCGTAAACTTCGATTGGAATCTGGATCTGGACAAATACTACTCTCCGGCGCCGCCCAGCCATAAGTCTTCCTGCGCCCTTCCTTATACCCGAGTCGACGTTTTCCCGGACGGCAGGATCGCCCTGTGCGGCGACGGCTACACCATCGGCAACATCCTGGAAGGCACCATCGCCGACGCCTGGAACGGGGAGCGCATGCGGCATTTCCGCCGCGTCTACGAATCGGCACGCATCATGCCCATGTGCTTCCGCTGCTGCGGGATTACCTACGACCTGAAGATCGGCGATATCGCCCCCGCCACGGACCGCCAGGACCTTCTTCCGGTCCTGCCATAGGGCGGCCAGCCGGGACGTGACCGTGAATTCGCCGCGTCGCCCAACCCATCGCCGCGCCGTTCACCGCTCCGCTAAATTTCCCCAAACCACTGTCCGCAAAGGCCTTACACCACGGTTCTTGCACTCCGGGCACCGTCTCCGCACCCCTCCTATGCCACACTGAGGTTGGGAAGCAGGCGGTTCGCATGGCCCGCCTCCGATTCGCCGGCTGACGGCAAAGTGGGCCCACTTGGCCCACTTTTGAGGACTGGTTTTGATTGTTTTCAGTGGCTCAGCGGTTTTCCATGGGACAGATTCGTCCCACGGGAGGACGGCGTCCCTACGTCACAATCGCCAGCGGGCGAACCGGCGCCCCGGTTGCTCCACGGATTTTCAGCGGGGCGGCCACCAGCAGAAACGTCCACGCCTTCGCGGCGGCCAGTTCTTCCAGGTTCAGGCACTCGATGATGTGGATGCCGCTCTCCACCAGCAGGTGGACATGCACCGGCATTCCGGCGTCCGGCACTTTCTCGAAGGCCAGCGTGTCCGATCCCGCCGCGAAGACACCGCGCCCGCTCAACCACTCCGCTCCCGCCCTTCCCGGGCCGGGACCGCGGACTTCGGATACGAATTTCGCCGCGTCCTGGAAATAGCGCGCCCAACCGGTGCGCAGCAGCGCCACGTCGCCGCGTTCGACGCCGATTCCTTGCGCGCGTGCGACCCGGTCCAGCAACTCGGGCGTGATCTCGAAATCCGCCGGCAGCGCGTCCACTCCTTCGCGTCCGGCCACGTCGAGTAGCACGCCGCGCCGCACGATCGGCGCCACCGTGTCGATCGCGTGCGCGCTGAAGCCCTGCTGGCAGGACTGGGCGGAGACCGCCTCCACGCCGCCGAATAGCTTGCCGCCGCGGGAAAAATGGCACAGCGCGTCGATGTGAGTGCCCACGTGGCTTCCCAGCGCGAGCGCATCCGCGGCCGAGCTGTTCCCCGCCGGACCCACGTACTCCCCGTGCCGCTTCACCAGTCCGAACAGGAATGGAGGATGCGACGGGTGATGCGGCATGCCGGGAAAATACGGCTGCCCCAGATCGAAAACGCGCGCGCCGGCGATGGCTTCCTGGAGTGACTGCATCTTCAGCAAACTGTACCACGGTCCGCACCGGCGGGCTTCGCGAGCCAGTGTCACCCCAAAAATCGTAAGGGCTTTTCGACGCAGTATTGGGGATAACTTCACAACTAACTTGGGCTGTGCCGCACGACTAACAACACTATCCTATCTGGTAGGACCATGACTAACGAGAATGTGCTGGTTCAGATAGATGGTGGCAGGTCGTTTTCCGTCGCCGAACCCTGCTGGTTGGAAGTTGAGTTCGGGGAATTTCAGGCGATCTCCGATCGCGCAAATCGGCTCCTGAGCCGGCAGGAAGACTTCGATGTGGCTTTCCGGAAATCTGTCTCGGGTCTGGAGGCCGAAGATTTGGTTAGTTTTGCCAATTCGAAGAATGGCGGAGCCATCCTGATTGGCGTGAACCGGACTAAGCATGGAAACGGCAGACAGAGAGCCGCGTTGGTCGGCTGTGCGGTCGGAGATAGGGAGCGGCTGAAGATTCTGGCCAAGGCGAACCAGTGCGTGCCGCCCGTGCCGGTTTCGATCTTCGCGGAGAACTGCGCCAAAGAGCCGTTTTATCGGATCGAGATCGCCTCCGGTCCCCAAAAGCCTTATTGCACAACGGGAGGGACTTACAAAACCAGGGGCGCTGGACGAAACGAGATGTTATACCCGGCCCAGCTCCTTGCTCTGTTCGTGGAAACTGAAGGCAACGAGTTTCTTCGCTGGTTCCAGCAATCGGCAACCAGCCTTGGCTCCGCCGTGCAGGAGACGATCGCTGCGGAACGGGAACCTTCGGACCAGTCCGCGTGGGACAGCGGGAGCGGCATCGGGCAATCGCTGGAAGCTCTCGCGCAAGCCGCTTCCCATGCGGCGGGTAACATGGTGGACGCCGGCGCCATCCCGGAAGGAGCGGCGGAGTGCGGCGTTCGCTTGAGCAGCCAGGATTTATGCGGGTTCTTGATGCGACTGCCATGAGCAAAGCCGGCATCGGCCCGTTGCGTGCCGGTCGGACACGCACAGCCTGAAGGAGCGGACGAATCGCGCTACCGGTGTACTGCCTGCCCGTCTTGTCTTATCATGGACCTCTATGGCTATCATCGCCGTGGCTGGACGCAAGGGTGGAGTGGGCAAGTCTACGATTGTGGGCAATCTGGCGGCGGAGTTCGCCGCCATGGGCCGCAGCGTCGCGGTCCTCGATGCGGATCCGCAACACAGTCTGGTGGCGTGGGCCGGGCAGGGAGACGGCATGCTGTCCCGGTCCGTCGAGAAGGTGACTGTTCCCGGCACGCTGCGGGCGCGTGCCCGCAAGGTCGAGGAAGACACCGATATCGTCCTCATCGATACGCCGCCCGGCATGCCCGAAGTGGCTTACCAGGCAGCGTTGGCCGCCGACCTGATGCTGCTTCCCTGCGGCCCGTCGCCGCTCGACCTGTTCGCTCTCAAGGAAGCTCTGGCGCTGGCGCTGAAAGCCCGGGCGGAACGCCGCTCGAAGAAACCGCGCATCCGGTTCGTGCCGTCCAAGGTTCTGATGTCCACCAACCTCAGCCGCGGCTTGGCCTCTTCGCTCAGCGGCATGGGGAAGAAGGTGCTGCCCGCCATCGGCCAGCGCGTGGTGGTGGCCGAAGCGGTGTCCCAAGGTTTGACGGTGGCCGAGTACGCGCCCGATTCCCCGGCCCGCGCGGAGTTCACCTCCCTCGCCAAGGCCGTCGACAAGATTCTGCGCAAGTAAGCGGGATTGCGAGCGCACCCTGTTTCATCCGTCCGGTAGCAGGCCTCTTCTCTCTCGGTGGCTTATTTCACCGCCACCGTGATGCCGGCCTGGCTCTGCGCGGTTCCCACCGCGATCACGACCGGGTGCGGGCCGGGCGTCAGGCCGGGCGGAATCGTCAGGTTCACCTGGATCGCGCCATTCACCAGCCCCGGCGCAGGGCCGGCATAATCGACTTGCGCGGTCACTCCGCCGATGGTTGCGGTGACCGGCTGCGTGACCAGGCTCCCGATCACGGGCGGCGCCAGCGCGCCATCCTCCGCGCCTCCGACAACCGCGCCTCCGCCGGTGCCGAAGATCTGAATCACTCTCCCGGCCGCCTCCGGATTGGACGCACCATTGACCGAGCTGTCCTGGTTCAAAATGGCGCCTGGCCCGCTGCCACTGGCATTGAGGGCGAAAATCGCCGGCACGGCCGCCACCACCGGCATGGTCGCCTGATTCGAGACCACCGCTCCGCAACCTGGGTTGTACTGATACTGGATGACGGTCTGTTGCTCGGTGGCGACCTCGAATGGGACGACCGCGTTGACCTGCCCCGCCTGCGCATACGAGAGCGGCGCCGGCACTCCGTCAAACAGCACCTCGACGCCGCCCAGGTTGGTCGGGAACATGCCGCTCGCG
>JBAVIH010000088.1:0-8752 GCA_049686695.1 Bryobacteraceae bacterium
CCCCTCAGCGCCCGCCCGGCCGCGGCTGGCTATCGGCAGGCCGTCGCCGAACCGAACCCGCCTGAGCCTTTCCGCTCTTCTCCAGCCCGCGAACCCCTGCCGCCGAGCCCGATTGCCGCAGCGGAGCCTTCGCGGGTGGCGCCTGAGGCCGCAAAGGTGGAACCCCCGCGCCCGGTTTCGATGGCGCACGAGATTTCGTTCGCGGGGAACTGGTTTTACGCTCCGGAGGCTGGGGGCAAGCCGGATCCCAGTCTCTATCCGGCAACCTACGTCGAGTTCATCCTGGCGGAAGAGGATGGAAGCCTGGTGGGCAACTACCGGGCCAAGTATAGGATTCCCGATCAGGCGATCTCGCCCGAGGTGCAGTTCCGCGTGCTGGGCAAATCGCCGGTCGGAAGATCGTGTAAACTGACCTGGGCCTCGGAAGACGGGGCGCAGGGCGAAGCGGAACTAACGCTGCATTCCGCGAACCAGATGAAGATAACCTGGTGGACGACGGTGTTCGGCCGCCGGGCGGCGCTGAGTTCCGGCATGGCAATGTTGATCCGGCAGCAGGCTCCATGATGTGGCTTCGAATGGCGCGGTTCCTGGCAGTCGCAATCGCGGCCGCTGGCTTCGCGGCGGCCGCCGTGTGGTCTATAGACTTGGGCTGGGCCGACTATTGGTTCCGGAAAGAAACCCTGGCCGGGACCCACAAGGCTCTTTCGATCACACCCGGCCAGGCGGCCTATTATTACCGGCTGGCCCTGCTGTCCTCCGATGACAACCCGGCAAGAGCGATCGTGGCGCTGAAGCGGGCGGTAGCCCTGAATCCCGCCGATGCGCGTTCCTGGATCGACCTCGGTTTGCAATACGAGACGGGCGGCGACAACCCGCGGGCCGAGAAATGCCTAGTTCGCGCGGTCGAAGAGGACGCCCAGTACCTGCCCAAATGGACGCTGGCCAACTACTATTTCCGGCGCAACGATCCGCCGCGGTTCTGGTTTTGGGCCAGGCAGGCGGCGGCCATGGCCTATGGCGATCCGTTACCGTTGTTTCGGCTGTGCGGGCTGATGGAAGAGGACGGAAAGCTGATCGATCGCCTGGCAATACGCGACCCGTCCGTGCGAGCAAGCTACCTCTCCTACCTGGCCGGGCAGAATCGCATCGATCTCCTCGGTCCACCGAGCCGGCGGGTGCTCGAGGGCAACCGGCCGTCCGACACCCCGCTTCTGCTGGCTGTTTGCGATCGGTTGCTGGATCACGGCCGCATCGACGAAGCGCTCGATATTTGGAACGGGCTCGCCGAGACGCATCGAATCCCGTTTGGCGCGCGGAGTTCCGCCGCGCGGTCCCCGCTGACGAATGGCTCGTTCACGGCAACCCCCACTTCCCAGGGCTTCGACTGGCGGCTGCCTGAAATGGATGGCATCAGCCCTGCGAGCGAAGACCGCCCGGGCGGGCTGCGGCTCACCTTCTCCGGGCGCCAACCGGAGCCTTGCGAAGTGCTCCTCCAGTTTGTGCCGGTTCAGGAAAATCGGACCTACAAACTGAGCTTCCTGTATCGCACTTCCGGGATCGCCGCCGGCACCGGCCTCGCCTGGCGCATTACGGACACGAACGGCGCCCGGAGTTTGGGTGAGGGGAAGGACTTGTCCGCGGAAAACGAGACTCAGGACCAGGTTTCCTTCGGCACGCCGGCCGGTTGCCGCTTGGTCCGCCTTTCGCTGATGTACCGGCGGAGCCTGGGAACGTCCCGCATTGCGGGGTTTATCGTCCTGCGGTCGATAGACATGGAATTGGCGGACTAACCTCTCAATTCCCGCTGGAAGACCCGTCTCGCTCGCGCGTGATGAAGTAGAGGAACGCTATGAACAGCAGGAATCCACCGGCGTACAGCAAGAATTCCCGCCGCCGTCGTTTCCACTCGACGGCGCCGCGGGTTGCTTTAACCTCGCGGTCCTTCGGAACCTGACTTGCCGCGGCCTCTTCGGTCGCATACCGCGATTGCAAAGCGCGATACCCGCAGTCCCGGCAGCGATACGGATACCTCGAGGCAAGGCTTGCCAGATGTTCCAGCAAACCGCGCCGGTGGGATCGGTGAAAGTGATCGGTCTGGCATCTGGGACACAACACAACTCTTCCAAGCCTCGAAACCCGTTATTCTACTCCGAAATCAGCTCATTTCCAAAACTGGTACCACTGCGTCTCCGGCTGCCACGGACACATTTTGCCCCCCGCCAGGCTGTGCCCGTCCACGACGGCGCGGGGATTATCGGTGAACAGGATCTCGGCGGTATCCTCGTCGCATCGCGAGCGAACGATGCGGTACGCTTCATCCAGGCGTGGATGGCGGCAGACCGGGTCATGCGTGTCGCTGGCGACGATGTGGACCAGTCCTCGGCGCAGCAACCGCATGCTGGCTGCCTTTGCCGAGCCGCCGAAACCGCCCACTATGGAAAGCGCCGTTACCTGCGTCAGACACCCAAGTTCCACCCAACGTTCCAGTCGTTCGACTTCTCTTCGCACCACCGGATTCCGCTCCGGGTGGGCCACGATGGGCGTCAGCCCGGCATCCACCAAGCGCCGGAGGACGGTGTCGGTGTGGCGGCCGACGTGGAAGTCCGGGCATTCGATCAGCAAGTACTGCTTGCCGTTGATGGTGTACCGGAACGGCTGTTCCAGCAGGTGGTCGACGTTGTCGAAGTTGAGATGGAACTCGCAGCCTCGATGGATCTTCGGCTTGCCGCCGGTCTTGGCGGCAAGTTCCCGGATCCGGTCCTCCACCAGTTCGGGCTCATAAGCGTACTGGGCATTGGCATGGGGCGTCGCGACAATCTCGGTCGTGCCGCTTTCACCTGCCGCCTCGAGCATGGCGATGCTTTCTTCCATGCCGGGCGCGCCATCGTCGACGCCCCAAACGATATGGCTGTGTATATCGATCATGCGACACGCGCGACTGTCATCCTACCACATCGACTGAACATGCAATCTCGCGGGGGCCGGCCGCAACTCCGTTTCCGAACGAAAGGAAGCCGGTTTCACTCCCCGGGGCCACCGTAGTAACAAACAGCCGGCCAATTCACGACTAAAGTTCGCGTCGCTATTGGCCGATGGATGTCAGTGGAGCAAGTTGGTGGTTCGTCGGGCATTAGGCCGCCGAGCATGTCACACGCTTCCAGGAGGGTCCTATGTGTTCCTTGACGAAGTTGCTTGTGGCCGCACTCGCAGTCGGCATGTTAGCCGGAGTTCCGTGCCAGGCCCAGTTGAGTTCATACGTTCAGCCGAGTTCGTCTTCTCAGGCGAATTCGAACTCTCACCCGGATTCGTGGTGGTGGGTAACCTCCGGCGTCACGATGCAAGTGGCGGGGAGTTTTGCCGACTGGGCAACCAGTTGGAAGCAGCCGGAAGGAAACTCGATGCTGGCGCAATCCTCCGGCGAGTACGCGGGTAGATTCTATCGCACCGGCACGGCGCGCAAGGGCTTGATCAGCGGGGGCATGGCTGTGGTGAGCTATGCCGTAGCCAAGAAGTTTCCGAGGACCCGCAGATTTGTCGGCATGTTCAATATGTCCGTAGGCGCGGGCTTCGCCGCCGCGGCATTAAGAAATATCGAGGTTAATCCGTATTACAAGCCATGAGATGCGTGGGGCGGCCCAAGACCTGGAGCCGCCTGCGAATCCGCCGGCGTTCGCCCCGTCGGTCGGCGCCTCGGTTTCAAAGGTCCGCAAGCGGGACGTTTGCGCCGCCCCACGAGCTTGAACGTTCGCGGAAGCAATCGGCCGAAACGTCGCTCGATATCCAACGGCGTTAGGCATTTACAAGAAAACGCGGATGGCGTCCGCAAAAAACGTGCTGCCAAGAGACTTCGCGACGTTGCCGATCGTTATCATCGGTCCTATAACCAACTGAGGGGGCAAGAATGTTCGCCGCTATTTGCGGCTCATGTCACACTTAGGCAGACGCGTAAACTGCGTTCAGTGTCCGCCGATCATAGGGGAAACCATGGCAGCCTCCCGGTCCAACTCCAATCTGTTAACTCTTCGCCCGGTCCTGAAAGCATTGGCCTTCTGCAGCCTTGCCGTTCCGTCTTTCTCGGCCGTGTACGACATCGGATCGGGTCAGCCGTACCCGAACATAGGCTCCTTTGACTGGAGCGCGCTTCAGCCCGGCGATACGGTGCAAATCCATTACGGCACCTACCATGAGTTCGTCGGCGTGACGGGCCAAGGGACGGCGGCCCAACTGATCCGCGTCGTCGGCATTCCCGATCCGATCACCGGCGCGCTGCCCGTCATCGACGGCGATGGCGCAACAGTGGGCGCGAATCTCGACTCGGGCACGCCGGAGCGCGGTCTGGTAGCCATCACTCCATACAGCAACGCTCCGGCCGGCTACAAGCCGATGTACATTGAGATCGCCAACCTTCGGATTCAGAACGCCCACTATAACAACCGCTCTACTTACCCGAACGGGGCGACAGGCGCATTTCTCGATGGATCCGCCGGGGTATACATCTTTGCCGCCGAACACATTGTCGTCACGAACTGCACGATAACCGCAAACAGAAATGGCTTCTTAGTTCTGTCGGGAGACGCCAGCGGGGGCGTAGAGAGTGACGAGTCCCGCGACATAACACTCCAGTACAGCAGTGTCTACGGAAACGGAGTTTCCGGCGAGGACGCCGGGCACAACATCTACTCGGAAGCGAGCGGCATAATCTACCAGTACAACTACCTCGGCTCGCCCGCGGCCGGTTCGTTGGGAGACAACTTGAAAGATCGCTCCGCCGGCACCGTGATCCGATACAACTGGATTGAGAGCGGCGCCCACATGTTGGATCTGGTCGATCCGCGCGACTCGGCGAACGTCACTGTGCGGGAGCCAAGTTTCCGCGATACGTACGTCTATGGAAACGTCTTCCGCAACACCTCTACATCAGCCATGGTCCACTACGGCGGCGACCGGGGAGTCCCCGCGAACGATCGCAATGGAACGATCTATATCTACAACAACACGGTGGTTGTGCACGCGGACCAGAGCGCTCTCTATCAGACTGAGTTGCTGGAACTCACGGACAGCGGTCTTAGTACACAGACGGGCGCCCAGCATGGCGACGTGCGGAACAACATTTTCTACGTGGAAAGCGCGGCAGCCGGCGCGAATCGACCGATATTCGACTTCGGATGCGACGGCCCGAACGCCGTCTACGCTAACTGGATTGGACCCAGTTACGGCTGGCAGGCCGGGTACGACCTTCCCGCCTGCGCGAATGTCACGGGATTGAGCAATCTCTATGTCGATTCCACCGACGACCCAGGGTTCACGAATGCCGGCGGGCTGGACTACCGGCTCTTATCCGGATCGCACGCCTCCAACCGAAGCGTCCCGCTTGCCGACGCGGTTACTTCGAACCCCATGGGCCGCAACTACTCGGTAACTCGCCAGTATTTAGCCCCGCATTCCGGGCAGGCGCGCCGCACAAACGAAATGGTCCCGGATTTCGGCGCCTTTGAGTCCGGATCGGCCAATTCTTGCAGTTCTGCCCTCGATCCCGCATTGGCAGCCCCGCTCTTCGCGGGCGGCGACGCCGCAATGGAAGCGATAACCGACGCAGGCTGCCCGACATCGACCTCTTCATCGAGCGATTCGCGGACCGCCATTGCCGTGGTAGGCAAAGGCAGCGCGACCGAAGACGCGCCCGGCGCCGACAAACTCGAATCTGGTGCGCCGGAAAGCACGCGTGCGGCCTCCGGCACGCCGGCCTGCTCCGGGATGTCCCTTGGCAATGGCGCGAGTCTGAATGGATTTGTTCCGTTCCCATCCACCAATGCGTGGAACATCAACATCGCATCGGCCAACGTTGACCCGAATTCGGCGGTGATCGTCGCCGCGGCCGGCTTTGCGGGTAACCACCTGCATCCCGATTTTGGGGCCGAAAGTTACTATGGCATCCCCTACGTCGTCGTTGACTCCTCGATAACCCCATCGGTGCCAATCAATGTGCTCGATTACGCGGATGAGAGCGACGTAGTCGTGGCGCCGTATCCGATTTCCGCTCCCATCGAAGGCGCTCCAGCCGACTGCTCGAGTTGGCCGGATACTTACAACGGCGATGCTCACGTGCTCGTCCTGGACCGCGCGAAGTGCATACTCTACGAGACGTTTAATTCGAATCGCTGCAACGGGTCGTGGAATTCTTCGAGCGAGACCATTTGGGACATGACTCACTATGAGTCGCGCCCTTATGGCTGGACCTCGGCGGATGCCGCGGGATTGCCAATATTTCCGGGGTTGGTGCGCTACGACGAAGTAGCTTCCGGGGCGATCAATCACGCAATCCGCTTTACTCTGCCAGCCACCAAAAACGATGCCAACGGCGGATACTTTGTAAGTCCCGCCACTCATGCCGCCGGTGTTTACTGGGGTGTCTCTAACATCATGGGGATGCGGATTCGATTGAAGTCGAGCTTCAACATCTCCGGCTTCTCCAGGACAAACCAGATCATTTTAACCGCGATGCAACAGTATGGGATGATCCTGGCGGACAATGGCAGCTACTTCTATTTTCAGGGTGCGTCCGATCCGCGCTGGAACGATAGTGATTTGGCTAATCTGGAAAGTGTCGGGTCGGCGAACTTCGATGTAATCCAAATGACTCCCGAATTTCCCGGTGAGGATTCTGCGACCGCGCCTACGGGAGCCCTCCCGGTGATCGGCAGCTTCAGAGCGTCGGCTACGAGCGTAAGCTCCGGGTCTCCCGTCACCTTCACTTACAGCGTGAGCGGCGACTCCTATGATTACATCGACATGATCGGTCCTGTCACGGCTGGCAGCGGGAGTGTAACGATTAACCCTGCCGCAACCCAGACTTACACATTGAACTCCACCAATGCATACGGCAGGACCACCAGCACGCCGATCACGGTGACCGTGCCTGGTTCCGTGGTGGCTGCGCCGACCTTCACGCCGTCGGCCGGAACGTATAGCTCGGAGGAGACTGCGCCGGCGGTGACCATTAGCACGATGACTTCACCGTCGGCGACGATCTACTACACCACCAACGGATCTACGCCGACGACCCAATCGGCTGTTTTTTCCATTTCCAATCCGATCGCGGTGTCTGCCTCGGAGACGCTGAAAGCCATCGCCGCGGTTCCCGGCTATTCGGCGCCGAGCGCCGTGGGTTCGGCCACTTACATCGTTGTCGAAGCGCCGCAGAACCAGGCGATCGCCTTCGCCTCGGAGCCGAACTTGCCGTTGGGCACCGCTCCATTCGCACTCTTAGCATCTTCCATGATTTATCCGACCCCGGTTATCAGCTCCGTGTCAACGCCCAAGTCTACGAACTTGACGGTCAGCTTCACTTCGACGACTCCGTCGATTTGCACCGTTTCGGGCACAACCGTGACGCTGGTTGCCGTCGGCACTTGCACCATCCGTGCGACGCAGGCGGGCAACTCCACATATGCCGCCGCCCCACCCGTCAACCAGAGCTTTGAGGTCATTCCGGCATCGGTGTCGCCACCACCTGCCATCTCCAGCCTCAGCCCTGCATCGACAGGGTCGGGTGGGGCGGCGTTCACGCTCACGGTGAACGGCGCGAACTTCGTCTCGGGCGCGGTAGCCGAGTGGAACGGCGCCGCGCTGTCGACGAGTTTCGTCAGCGCGGCGGAGTTGACGGCCTCGGTTCCAGCAGCCCTGATCGGCTCGGCGGGGACGGCGAGTGTGACGGTGGTGAATCCTGGCGGCGCGACATCGGCCGCCGCTACCTTCACTATCAACGCGACACCGTCCGTCCACATCGATGCACCGGCCCCAGGCGCCACCGTGTCGGGGACGGTGTCGGTCTCCGGCTGGGCCATCGACAATGCCTCGACAGTGGGAACCGCAATCAGCAGCGTACAGGTGCTGGTGGATGGAGTGGCGGTGGGCGCGGGGACATACGGAATCAACCGGCCGGACGTGTGCGCGGTTTATCCGGGCCGTCCCGGCTGCCCCAACGTGGGGTTCACATATTCCCTGAACACTACGACGCTGACGCTCGGGTCGCACACCATCACGGTCACGGCCACGGATTCCGCCAGCCCTCCCGACACCGGTTCGGCCAGCGTGACGGTCACGGTCACCGCCCCTGTCGTGATACCGTCGGTGCACATCGACATGCCGGCTTCGGGCACGATCATTTCGGGCACAGCGACGGTCGCCGGCTGGGCGATCGACAATGCCTCGACAGTGGGAACCGCAATCAGCGGCGTGCAGGTGCTGGTGGATGGAGTGGCGGTGGGTGCGGCGACCTACGGAGTCAGCCGGCCGGATGTGTGCTCGGTTTATCCAGGCCGTCCCGGTTGCCCCAACGTGGGGTTCACGTACTCCCTGAACACGGCGGCGCTGACGCTCGGGTCGCACGTCATCACGGTCACGGCCACGGATTCCGCCAGCCCTCCCGACACCGGTTCGGCCAGCGTGACGGTCACGGCCACCGCCCCTGTCGTGATACCGTCGGTGCACATCGATGCGCCGGCCCCGGGCGCGACCGTTTCGGGTACGATATCGGTCTCCGGCTGGGCCATCGACAATGCCTCTACAGTGGGAACGGCAATCGGCGGCGTGCAGGTACTGGTGGATGGAACGCTCGTAGGCGCGGCGACTTACGGCGTGAGCCGGCCGGATGTGTGCTCGGTTTATCCAGGCCGTCCCGGCTGCCCCAACGTGGGGTTCACATATTCCCTGAACACGGCGGCGCTGACGCTCGGGTCGCATACCATTACGG
>JBAVIH010000089.1:0-10133 GCA_049686695.1 Bryobacteraceae bacterium
AACCAACCGAAAGCCGTTTACACAAAACTCTTGACACTGCCGAAACGGCGTACTGGCGGTTACTCCTGGTAAGTCCGGTCCACGTCAACTGGATGAAGCGCCCAACTCCACGAGAAGACCGCTAACGATAACCCGAAATAACGCCGTCGCCACGGCGATTCCCAATCCTCCTTCCACGGGCCACTTGTCGGATGGCCGACGATCCGGCCGGTGGCGGCATAGGGTTCTTCCCACAACGGCCGTCAGAAGCCCAGTGTCCGAATGCTGAGTGTTTCGATGGAGCCATTGCAGACCTGGACGTTCATGTATGTTCCCGACCGTGTTCAGTACTGGGTTAAGATACAAGGGACTTGCCTCACGGCGAGGCTGAGAGATCCATGGCGACGGCAGACGATCTGCTTGACGTGCGATTCCGCCTCAACATGCAAAGGGTCGGCGGACTAACCGCGCTCCTCTATCCAGGTTCGATTCCCCTGACACCCGCGGTGGTTGAAAGCGAGAGCGTCCGCGCGGATCTGTTCCGCACTATCGTCGTTTTTCTCCACGCCACGTTTGAGGACATTCTGCGCACGGCCGCGCGTGAACGCCTTGGCGCTGCGCCACCGCAGGTTCTGAAAGACATTCCTTTGATCGGGATATCGAAATTCCGCCGCGCCGAGAAGTTTCACCTCGGCCACTTAAGCGCGCACCGAGGCAAGACCGTCGATCAGTTGATTCAAGAGTCTGTCCAGCGACACCTGGACAGAGAGAGCTTCGGCTCGTGCGCCGACGTCGACGAGACCCTCAACAAGATGGGCGTCGATACTACGCCGTTCAAATCCCTCTATGGCGATCTTGATCAGATGATGAAGAGGCGCCACCGGATTGTCCATGAAGCCGATCTGCCGGGTCCCCAGCACAGCGCAACTTCACAATGGACGATCGCTGACAATTACCAGCTGTGCCTATGGAATTTGGCGGTCGTGGCGTTCTATTCGTTGCTTCGCGTGTCGCTCGACCCGGCGAACGAGTTGCAGTTGTGGTGTCTTGAAAGGCGCGTAAGAGCAGCCGAGCTCGTGCGCCAATCTCGTGAGGAGATGATCGCTTTGCGCGGTCAGTCCCCAGAATCGATGATGTCTGGGATACAGAACTCGATTGAAACGTTGGCGCAGGCAACTGCGGCCCTCGGCCCGCCATCGCATGAGGAGTTGCTAGCGCTACACGAGAGAATCGAGGCAAAGAAGACAGAGTCTTGATGGGGGCGTACTTGGCAGAAACGTTGCCGCAGTTCCCAGAATGGATTTGTGTTTCTGGGATGTTGCCGTCTCGGCGCCCGGGGTGCGATCGCCCGACAGAACGGCGACCGATATCACCACTTAACGCTCCGCCGCCAGGATCGCAATGCTGTGCTCGCCTACGAGTGGCGGGCAGCCTGAACACGCAGTCGACGTCGCGTTGCTGCTTTGGGACACTTGTAGCCAAGTACCGCTGCCCGACCTGACATGACCCTTTTCGATCGCCAATCTCAGCATGGATTTCTCGCATCTTTTCCATGCTACTGAAGCGCTGAATGAGCACGTCCCTTGCAGGCTTCAGTGCGAGCACGCCAGCCGCAGATGCGATTTGCGATAGGCACAGTTGCTAACCGCCTCGCAAGATCACATCCTGCCCCATGAAACCGCACTTTACCTGCCGATTAGAGCCCTAGTTACGCACCGCCGTGTACAAGGTCTGTGTGCCAGTCACCCCGCCCAGCGAGATGCTGATCGGAGTGAAATCGCCGTCAATAATCGCAGGGACAACCACGTTGAACTGGTACACGCCGATCTGCCCGGGCGCCAGGCCGGAATAGGTGGTCTTGGCCAGCGTCGACCCGAAATAGAATTGGAACGGCGCGGACAGGGTGTTCGAAACCTCAGTAATCTGTCCAATCGGGACCGCCGGCGTTACGGCGCCGAAGCCGATTCCATAAATGATGATCGTGTCGCCCGGTTTGGCCGGCCGCGATGTGATACCGGCAATGGCGCCCTGGGGTAGAACGAAGGTTCCATCGGAGAACTGCGCCACAACATACTGGTTGCCGTTCACCACGAAGGACGGCGGCGCGAGGAAGCCAGGCTCGGTCGGGTCCACGCTTACCATGAAGGGGACGCTCGGCCCGTCGGCGGTGCTCACCACCACCGGCTGCGGCCCGTCAGCCACACCCCCCGGCACGAGTGCGTTCACCTGCGTGGGGCTGATGTAATAAGTCACGGCAGGCAGACCGGCGACAGTGACGGTGGTGCCATCGAGAGAAGTTGGGCCGTTGACCCCGTTGAAATCGGAACCAGCCCATACCCGCGTGTCCTTGGCTAGGTTCGCGCCGTAGATCTCCATCCACGTTCCTTGCGTAACGGCGTCGAAAGCACCGAAAGCCCCCGCGCTGATGATGGAGTCGGAAACCTCCGGACCAACGTTCCCATTCGATCCCAGCACCAGCGACAAGCTATCGGCGAGGCCGTCGTTGTTGGTGCCCAGCTCGCGCGTGATGGTCATGAACACGTGCATGACCCGCGTCCCGGTCGGCGCCAACCCGCTCGTCGAGCGTTGCAACAGCATGGTGACGTCGTTCCGATCCGCCGCCAGAACCGGGCCTATCGTGGCGGAGCCGAGAACTGTACCATCCCATTGCTGAAACTGAACGGCGACCACGCAGTTGTCATCCTGGCCGGCGTAGCCGCCCAGCCAGCCCGATAGAGCAAACGGCAGATTGCCTGCGTCAATGAGGCTGGCCGCGGAGGAAACATCGATGTCCTGGTACGCGGTCGCGACCGGATTGGAGTCGTCCGATACGTCCTTACCGCCGTAGAAGTAATTCGAGCCGGCGTCCTGCGGAATACCGGAGGTCAACTGGTACAGGTCGCCGTTGCTGTCGCTGTCCTGATAGGAATCCGCCGTCAGGTAGGCACTGCGCACCCAACCGGGAAGGTCCGTCGAAATGGTTACCGGCGAACTGTTGAGCAAGCCGGGTGACGCGTCCGCGCCGGGATTGCTGATCAGGTTCATGCCGAGCAGCGACTGGGCAGGCGCCGGAGCGTTGAGGATCAAACCCAGGTTGTCGGCGGCCGCTTCATTGGTCGCGCCGTCCACCCAGTTCATGTTGAGCGTTATGGCCGCTTTCCTGGCGCCCACCGGAACTTGTCCGATCTGCCGCCGCAGGTAAAGGCCGCTGTCGAGCCTGTCAGTCGCTGTGACGGGGCCTATCGTATAGGTCTTGATCGCCGCGCCGCTGGCGTTTTGAAAGGAAACCATGAGCGTCGCATCGTCGTGGTCCGAGCCGTAACCCCCGAGATATCCCGACAGGGCGTACGTTGCGGTACCGGCATCGATCGTCGAGGCGCCAGCCGAGAGATCAATGACCGGGTTTTGCACAAAAGTGCAGCTCGCCGCCGCCTTTCCACCGGCGAAATAGTTGTCCCCCGCGCCTCGCGGCACGATGTCGGTGGGCGACACGGCATTCACCTTCCGGAACGCGGTTTGATATGCGTAGACGTCGCATCCTCCGCTGGCCTGCCAGCCCGGAGCATTCGTAACCCGCGTCACACCATCCCCACCGGCGCCCGACTCCGCGCCGCCATTCACGATCAGATTGTTGCCGAAAAGGCCCGATTGACCAGTCGCGAGTTGTGCGGCGACACTCGCGAACAGGATAGCTAGGAGAAGAAGCTTCATGGAATGGCATTCTATCCGGTTCAGAGCGTCGAAACAAGTGTCACAAGGGGCGTTTGTCCGGTTTCGGCAGGCTGTCGCCGTTTTGCTAAACTGACAGCCATGAGGTACCTCGCGGCCGCGTCATTGTTGTTGCTCGTCGGCGCCATGGCCCTGGCGCAAAAGAAGCACGATGTGGAGATCCTGGAAGCCAAGGCCCGGCGCGTCGAAGAGGGGCGGCTCTCGATAGACGGCCGGGTCAGCGCCGGCAAGCCGCTCAAAGGGCTGACGCTCACCTTCGATTTCCTGACCTCCGACGGGGAGTTGCTGAGCAGCCAGAGAACCGCCGTCGAGGATGACGAACTCAGGCGGGGCGATGAGTCGTCGTTTCACGCCGAGACCGACAATCCTCCCGGCTCGGTTCGTTTCAAGATTAGGGCGTTCGACGGCGAGGGGCGCCAACTGAGCGTCGGCAATAACGGTCCGTTTGTGATCGATTGAACCCTTTTCCGGCGCCTGTATGGTTCATCCCAATTCTTGGCCCTTCACATCTGTTGCTCATAGAAGTACTATAGTTATCAAAGGGGGGGCTATGGGACCGTTGTCGCGAGTCGCCATTGCACCGTATCAGGACGAGCACCTGGCGGTGGATTTTGAACATCGGGCCGTCACGCTGGATTCCCGTCCAGTCGGCCTGACGCGGAAGGAATATGCCTTGCTGGCACTGCTGGTGAGCAACGCCAGCGAAATCGTTCCTCGCCACGCGTTGTTATGGGAAATCTGGGGTTACGGCGCGGGCATCCGCACGCGGACGCTGGACGTTCACGTGCGCCGCGTACGCAAGAAACTGGGCGGTTACGCCGACCAGTATATCGAAACCATCTTCGGCATCGGCTACCGCTTCCAACCGTTCCGCATTACCCGCCCTCGCCAGGATGTCTCACAAGACCCGGTGGCCGGCGTGGCGTGAGGAGACCATGATGAAACGGATTGCGTTGCTGGCCGCGTTGGCCGCCTCGAGCCTGGTTGCGCAGGATTGGGCGATCGCGAAACTCGCCAAGAGCCCGCGCCACCAGGAATGGGTCACCGTGAAGCACGACGGCCGATCCGTCGAGACGTTCGTGGTGTATCCGGAATCCGCCGCCAAGACGCCGGTAGTGGTGATCATCCACGAAATCTTCGGGATGACCGATTGGGTCCAGGATCTGGCGGACCAAGTGGCCGAGGCCGGCTACATCGCGGTGGCGCCCGACCTGCTCTCCGGCATGGCCCCCAACGGCGGACGCACCAAGGATTTTGCGCCCAACACGGTGGGCGAAGCCATCGGCCATCTCAGCCCGGACCAGATCACCGCCGATTTGAACGCCGTCGCCGATTACGGTCTCAAACTGCCGGCGGCCAATGGCAAGCTGTTCGCGGCGGGCTTCTGTTGGGGTGGTGGGCAGACTTTCCGCTTCTCGACCAACCGGCCGGACCTGAAGGGCGCCTTCGTGTTCTACGGTCCGCCGCCCGCGGCCGATGCCATGGCTCACATCCAGGCGCCGGTATACGGTTTCTACGCCGGTAACGACGCCCGCATCGACGCCACTCTCCCAACCACCAAGGAGCAAATGGCCGCCGCTCATAAGCCATACGATCCGGTAGTGTACGATGGCGCCGGCCACGGCTTCATGCGCGCCGGCGAAGATCCCGCCGGCAACGAAGGCAACCAGAAAGCGCGCGCCGCCGCCTGGGCGAGATGGAAGCAGTTGCTGAAGGAACGGTCCGAGTAGGCGTCCCCTTGACTTCTGAGCCGGCAAGATGGCTGTGTTCGAGCGACGCAGCGCTCGCGATACGGAGTTGAACGGTTCAACTGGACAACCGCTGTGCCGCTCGTATCCGCCAAGAGCAAATAATAGGCAGTGATCCCAATGCCGCCTAGTTAGTTTTCGTAAAGAAAATGCGGCAGAGGCCGTGGGGCGGACCCCCAAGGTCCGCGCAGGTCCCCCTGGACCCGCTGTCTTGGCGAAGAACCAAGCGGTTGGCGCGAGCGAAAAGCCGGCCAGGGGGTCGGCTGCGGCCGAGGGTGTCCGCCCCACAGTTTATGCAGGTGTCCGGAAACGGGGAGACTAGGTGGCATTGGAGAGCGATCCCCAGAGAATCAGGGAACAGATCCGCCTCGTCTCCACCCGCCAGACCCGTTGGACACGAGTTTCTCGATTCGTCGAACGGCGCGGTGCCTGCCGGCTATTTTGCGGGTTTCGGATTGCCCGGAGGCCTGACGGCCTCGGCGGGTTTGGTTTCGTCCCTGTCTGTAGGCGCCGTGTCGGGTTTGTCCCCCGCGCTTTTGCCGCCGGCCGTGGCAGGCAGATACTGCACAATCACCGAAACTCTGCGATTGGAAGCGTTGGTCGGGTCTCGCGGATGGCGCAGTTGGCGGTCGGCGAAGCCGCGAACCTGGCCCACCTGGTCCGCGCGCAGGCCAGTGGCCTGCATGATCTTGCGGGCGGAGTTGGCGCGGTCGGTGGAGAGCTCCCAATTGCTGTAGGAAGCATCGCCACTGTACGGTTTGGAATCGGTGTGGCCTTCAATCAGTATGCCGTTGGGCAATTTGCCCAGTTCGGCCGCCAGGATGCTGAGCAACTGGCTGCCGCTTTCGGTGGGAACCGGCTTGCCGGATTCGAAAAACATGCCGGCCTCAGTCTCCAATAACTCGATGCGCAGCCCGTCGGAAGTGATGGTGATTTCCACGTGGTCCTTCAGATTGTGGAAATTGGGCACCGCCTTCAGCGCCTCCTGGAGCTTCTCGCGCAGTTTGCTCATGTCGTCCTTGGGGATCTCGATCGCGTTCCCCAATCCGGCAGCGGCGGTTCCGGTCTGCTTGCCTGGTCCGCTGGGGTTGTTGAAGTACGCGCTGATCGCCTTTTGCACCTCCTTGTCCGCGCTCATCAGCCACAGCACGATAAACAGCGCCATCAAAGCCGTGACAAAGTCCGCGTAGGCCACTTTCCAGGCGCCGCCGTGGTGCCCACCGTGCCCGGCGGCTTTTCGCCGGATGACGATGATCGGGCCGGGCTTTACGGCTTCCGGGCTTTCGCTGGCCATGGGTTACGCCGCCTTGCTGGCTTCCTTGCCCGCGCCGCGGCAGGCCGTCTCCATCTCCTTGAACGACGGGCGCACCTCGGACGGGATCGACCGGCGGGCCAGTTCCACTGCCAGGATGGGGCTCATTCCCTTGACGAACCCCAACGCGGCAATCCGCAGGAAGCTGTAATAGTTGGCCTCCGCCGCGATCTGCTTACCCATGGCCGCGGCCAGTGGGCCAAAGAGGCCATAACACAGCAGGATGCCCAGGAACGTGCCCACCAGGGCCGAGGCCACCTTGTGGCCGATTTCTTCCTTGGGTCCTCCCAACGACCCCATGGTGATGACGACGCCCAGAACCGCCGCTACGATTCCCAGGCCGGGTAAAGCATCCGCCATGGTGGTGAGCGCCGAGGCCGGTTCCTCAGCTTCCCGATGGTGGACTTCCAGGTCCGCTTCCATCATGTTGTCGATGTCCATGGGATCCACGCCGCCCGAACACGCCATGCGCAACGTATCGCAAAGAAAGGCCACCGCATGATGCGATTTCAGAAAACCCGGGTACTTGCTGAAAACAGGACTCTTCTCGGGGTTGTCTACCTCTTCTTCGATCTTGGCCGTGCCCGCCTTGCGCGCATGGTTGTAGAGCTCGAAGAGCATTTTGAGGTGGTTGAGGTAGAACTCCCGGGTGTAGGTTCCGCCGGTGAAGATGCCGGCGATCCCTTTGCCGATGCGAATCAGCGTGGGCAGCGGATTGGCCACCACGAGGGTTCCGATGGCAGCCCCCAGGATGATCAGCAACTCGGCCGGCTGCATCAGGACCGGAAACTTGCCATGTTCCATCGCATAGCCAGCCGCGATGGCGCCAAACACCACGACAATCCCGATGATGGATATCATTGGATCAATTTGCTACGCCAATGAATCTATCGGTAGAGCGGCGGATTACTTTAGATGGCGGGGCGCTCCCCGCAGATTAGACCTTGCAATTCCCGGCACTTGCCTGGAAAAATAGGGCTTTGGTTCAAACTATGCGTGTACGCGTGTTGGGCATCGTGCTGGCCGGCGGGAAAGGGACGCGGCTCTACCCGTTGACCAAGGAGCGGGCCAAGCCGGCCGTTCCGTTCGGAGGCAAGTACCGCATCATCGACTTCGTGCTCAGCAACTTCATCAACTCGGGCATCTACTCGATCTACGTGTTGACGCAGTTCCGCAGCCAGTCGCTTTTGCAGCACCTGAGCGAAGGCTGGCAGTTCGGAACCCTCCTCAAGTCCCAGTTCATTATTCCGGTGCCGGCGCAGATGCGGTCTCCCGGCGAGACCTGGTACCAGGGAACGGCCGACGCCATCTATCAGAACGTCAATTTGGTGGAGCAGGCCGATCCGGACGCCGTGGCCATCTTCGGCGCCGACCACATTTACCGGATGAACCTGAACAACATGATCGACTTCCACCTGGAAAAACGCGCGGAGGTCACCGTGGCCGCCATCCCGGTGGACAAGCGGCACGCTTCGGAGTTCGGCGTTGTCGAAGCCAACGAGGACGGCCGCGTTCTGGCGTTCCACGAGAAGAACCCCACCGCGCCCACCATCCCCGGCGACGACACGCGGGTGTACGCCTCCATGGGCAACTACGTCTTCTCCACGGGCAGCCTGCTGCGCCTGCTGGCGGACGATGCGGCGGAGGAAGCCAGCAGCCACGACTTCGGACGCGATATCCTGCCCAAGCTGGCCGGCAAGGCGAAGATCTACGCATACGATTTCCAGGACAACCGCATTCCCGGCGAACCGGCCGAATCCGAACCCTACTGGCGCGACGTGGGAACCATCGAGGCCTATTACGAGGCCAACATGGATCTGCGGACGGTGACCCCCGCGCTCAACCTGTACAACCCCGAGTGGCCGCTGCGCAGCGCCAGCTACTCGGACCCGCCGGCCAAGTTCACTTTCGACGACGAGAACCGCCGCGGCCAGGCCATTGACAGCATCGTCTCCGGCGGCTGCCTTCTATCGGGCGGGATGGTGCGCAATTCCATCCTGTCGCGCGGCGTGCGCGTGCATTCGAGCGCGTTGGTGGATGAGTGCGTGATTCTGGACGACTGCGATATCGGCCGGCGGGCCAAACTGCGGCGGGCTATTCTGGACAAGAACGTCCGCGTGCCGGAGGATACCCACATCGGCTACGACCTCGAACACGACCGCCAGTTCCATCACGTCACCGAAAGCGGCATCGTGGTGGTGGCGGGCGAGCGCTCGCCGGTGGAGATCTCTTCGCTGGTGCTTTGACCCGGCCGCACGCGCGCGATGGAACAACATATCCTGCGATGGATCACCGAGTACGGTTACGCGGCCATCATCGGCCTGCTGATGCTGGGGATCGTCGGCCTGCCGGTGCCGGATGAGACGCTGCTGACGTTCACCGGATACCTGGTGTTCCGCGGAACCTTTCGTTTGCCGCTGGCGTTCGCGGCGGCGCTCATCGGCAGCGGCTGCGGCATCACCATCAGCTACCTGCTGGGCCGCACGTTCGGACTCAAGCTGATTCACCGTTACGGCCGGTATGTGCGCATCCGCGAAGAGCACGTGGAAAAGGCGCACGCCTGGTTCCAGAGGGCCGGCCATTGGAGTCTCACCTTGGGCTATTTCGTTCCCGGGGTGCGGCACCTGACGGCTTACGCGGCGGGGATGAGCGATCTGGAAGCGCCCCAGTTCGCGCTGTTCGCCTACAGCGGCGCCGTCCTCTGGGTATCGGCGTTTCTGGCGCTCGGCTACTTTCTGGGCGACCGCTGGGAGGCGGTGGAACGGCAAATCCACCACCACCTGGTCTACCTGACCCTGGCGGGAATCATCGCGCTGGCGGCCTACCTAATCTGGCGAAGACGCCGGGCGCGAGCCAGGTGAGAGACGATGAAGGTAAGGACACAAAAACCTAATTCGCCGTCGGGGGAAAGGGAGGTGACAATTGAATCGAAACAGCCATCGACCTAGCGAAGGTCAGCTGAGACGCAGATTTTGGTTACTTTTTCTGCGCATAGCGGCAGTATGCGAAATTGTAATGGCGCTACTCACCCATGCACGTGGACCCACGGAAGAACTGGAACGTACGTTCTATATAGCGGCCGCAGCCGTTTTTCTCGTCGGGCTGTTTTGGAAGAGAGTTTACGCGAACCCATTCTTCCAGTGGCAAGCGATTCCCTTTGCGTTCCTGGCTGCGTACGTTGGCGCACTAATAAGGCACAGCCCTTTCAGCAGTTTCTACGCTGCAATATTCATAGTGGCCGAGGCAATTGGCGTAATCGGATGGTTGCTATCGAGGCACGGAGGGGCGACAGACGGGTCAGCGTGTGGCTCTGGTCCTGATGACTCTAACGCTAGTACAAAGTGAGGACGGGCGTGGCCCAGATC
>JBAVIH010000090.1:0-8287 GCA_049686695.1 Bryobacteraceae bacterium
GTAGAAGGCGGTGCGCTCCGCCAGCGCGATGGGATAGCCGGCGAGGCGCTCGAGCACATCCGCGAAATCGCTCACCTCGATGAATAGGCCGGTGCCGCGCGGCGGACCGTCGGGAGCAAACGCCGCTACATCCTTGCGAACGCTTTCCGCCGATTGCAGCATCAGTTCGGCGCCCTCGCGCGTCAGGATGACGAAGGCCAACCGGTCCCCCTCCGGCACTTCGACGGTTTTCGCAAAACCCATGCGGTCCACCCAGAAGGGCAAACAGGCTTCGATGGCTTCCGGCATGAGAACTGGTGTGATCTTCATGCAACAGATTTTAACCCGCGCCAGATCGGGAAACACGGCCACCGCCGGGCCGGCTCTCGCGGTATGCTCGGAAGCATGAGACAAGCCAAGACCCGCCGCCCGGCGAACACGGCTGGGGAACGCAGGCGCAACGCGGCTCCCAAAGCCGTGATTGCCAACCTCTCGCGCATCCCCGGAGTCGGGCCTTCGATTGCCGCCGATCTCTATTCGCTGGGGTTTCGCGACGTAGCCGAGTTGCGCGGCCGCAATCCGGAGGCGCTGTACGCGGAAATTTGCCGGCAAGAGGGTTACCAGGACCGGTGCCTGCTGTACGTCTTCCGGTGCGCGGTTTACTACGCGTCCACCACCGCGCCGGAGCCCGCCATGCTGAAGTGGTGGAACTGGAAAGACGGGGCGTCCGCGGCAGCCGCTGCCGGCATTCGGCAGGTGAACTTGCGAAACTCGCGGCTCGGGTGAGCGTGGGTCGGTTGCACGGAAAAGTTATGATCTGCGCGTACCATAACAATAGTCAAGGTTCCTGAAGGGTGCATATGGATCTACAATGTTTAAGATTCAGACGGCTTGGAACGAGCTGAATCCAAATACGCGACGGAGCGAGAATGCTAACAAAAGGAGTTATAGGTCTTGCGCTCATGGTGTTTTCGGCGCAGGCAATCGGCCCATCAATTGCGGTTGGCAATTGGTATGCGATGACTTGGGCCAACGGGGTTGGGTCCACGCTCACCGATGGGGGTGGCTACACGGGTACCCAGGGAACGGTGCTGCTCGATCCCGGAGCGTCTCCCTGGACCTTTTCCGGCCCCGCAACACTGGTCGTCACAGACATGTTTATCGATGGCGATCAGTTCCAGGTTTTCGACAACGGAGTGTCGATTGGGACGACGTCGGTACCAGTCAATGACGGCACGGCCTGCGGCAACGATCCGTTGGGATGCACCGGCAACGATTGGAGCCATGGGACGTTCGTACTCGGTTCGGGCAACCACTCGATCACGATGACACTGGTGGCCGCAGCTACCGGCTACATCTCCGGGGGGGCGGCATTCGAACTGACCACTGCAGCGCCTACGCCGACGCCGGGGCCTCCCACCTTCGGACTGGTGATTTTAGGCTGCGTGGGTCTCGCCTTGGGCCGCTGGCTGTTCCGGCTACAGCGCGAGACTGTGCGGTTGTCATAGCATTTCCACCGTTTTCGGGCGTGCCGCCGATCCCGCGGCACGCCGCTTCCAGGGCAAGCCAAAGCATGCCGCGTCCGTAGTGTGTGCCGCATCGCAGGCTACAATGGATGGGAAATCCGAAATCCATGCTCAGCCTTTTCCTGGTCCGAACTGATGCTGCCGGGCATGGTGGAGCGATAGGCATCTCTGCATGGTCCGCGGTCTGATCGATTTTGCCCTCAACAATCGTTTCCTGGTCGCCGTGGCGGCCTTCCTGCTGCTGATCTGGGGCGCCATCTCCTTTCACAATCTGCCGGTGGAGGCTTATCCCGACGTAGCCAACAACTACGTACAGGTGATCACGCAGTGGCCTGGCCACGCCGCCGAAGAGGTGGAGCAGCAGGTCACCATCCCGATCGAAATCGTGATGAACGGCATTCCCCACCTGGAGCACCTGCGCTCGACATCGCTGTTCGGATTGTCGAGCCTGATGCTGATCTTCGACGACGAAAGCTCGAACGACTGGAATCGGCAGAAGGTGCTGGAGCGGCTCTCGCAGCTCAGCCTGCCCGCCGGATTGCAGCCGCAGATCGGTTCCGACTACAGCCCGGTCGGCCAGATCTACTGGTACACGCTGAAGAGCGCCAACCCGCAATACGACCTGATGGATCTGAAGGCGCTCGAGGACTGGACGCTCGAGAAGCAGTTCAAATCGGTGCCCGACGTGGTGGATGTGGTGAGCTTCGGCGGCACCACGCGCGAATACCAGGTGTCGCTCGATCCGGACCAGTTGGTGGCTTATGGCCTGAACATCGCCCAGGTGGAGCAGCAACTGGCGAACAACAACGTCAACGCGGGCGGAAGCTTCGTGGAAGCCGGTTTGCAACAGATCAACGTGCGGGCGGTCGGCCTGGTGCGTGGGATTCAGGACATTGCAGACACGGTGATCAAGACCGTGAACGGCACGCCGATCCGGATGAAGGACCTGGGGACGATTTCGCAGGGGCCGAAGATCCGGCTGGGGCAGATCGGCAAGGCGATCCACCGCTCGGACGGCAAGGTGATCGACGATGGCGACGTGGTGGAGGGCATCGTGCTGCTGCGCAAGGGCGCCGACGCCGACGCGGTTCTCGACGCCATCCACGCCAAGGTCGACCAGTTGAACCATCGCATTCTGCCGCCGGGCGTCCAGGTGGTTCCGTTCCTCGACCGCAGCAGCCTGGTGCACCTCACCACCCACACGGTGTTGCACAATCTGACCGAAGGCATCGTGCTGGTGGCGCTGATCCTGTTTCTGTTCCTGGGCAACGCGCGCGGCGCGCTGATCGTGGCGCTGACGATTCCGTTTTCCCTGCTGTTCGCGGCAATCTGCCTCAACCTGAACCACATTCCCGCCAACCTGCTCTCGCTGGGCGCGCTCGATTTCGGCATGGTGGTGGAAGGCGCGGTGGTGATCGTGGAAAACATCGTGCGCTATCTGGGGCGCAACGAAGGCGTTTCGTCGCTGGGGCCGGTGCGCGCGGCGGCCCACGAAGTGCAGCGGCCGGTGTTCTACTCGATCGGCATCATCATCACGGCCTACCTGCCGATCTTCACGTTGCAGCGGGTCGAGGGCCGGCTGTTCAAGCCGATGGCGTGGACGGTCTCGTTCGCGCTGCTCGGTTCGCTGCTGTTCTCCCTGCTGGTGGCGCCGGTGCTTTCGAGCTTTCTCTTCGGCAAGCGGGTTCGCGAGTGGCCCAACCCGGCGATGAACTGGATCAAGCGGGTCTATGCAGCCGCGCTGCGATCGGCGATTCGAACTCGATGGATAACCGTGCTGGCGGCGGCCGGCGCGCTGGGGGTTTCGATTTATCTGGCCACCAGCGGCATCATCGGATCCGAGTTTCTGCCGCATCTGGATGAGGGCGCCATCTGGGCGCGGGCCACGCTGGCGCCCTCGACCGGCCCCACCGAAGGCGAGCGCGTAATGCGCCAGGCGCGGCGGATCTTCGCATCCTTTCCCGAAGTGACCCAGGTGGTGAGCCAGGTGGGCCGGCCCGACGACGGCACCGATACGACCGGCTTCTTCAACACCGAGTACTTCGTCGATCTCAAGCCCAAGGCGCAGTGGCGGCCGGTGTTCGCGGAGGACAAGGAAGAGTTGATAAGCGCCATGGACCGCGAGGTGGAACGAATTCCGGGCACCTTGTGGAACTTCTCGCAGCCGATCGCCGACAACATGGAAGAGGCCGTGAGCGGCGTCAAGGGGGAGCTGGCAATCAAGATTTATGGCGACGATCTGAAAACGCTGGAGACCACCGGCGACCGGATCGTCAACGTGCTGCGCACCGTCGATGGCATCACGGATCTCGGCCTGTTCCGCGTGATCGGGCAGCCCAACCTCGAATTCGAGATCGATCGCATCGCCGCCGCGCGTTATGGGATCAACGTGGCCGACGTGCAGGACGCGGTGGAAACCGCGGTGGGAGGCAAGGCGGTCACTCAGGTGTTGCGCGGCGAGCAGCGTTACGACCTGGTGGTGCGCTACCAGGCCGCCTACCGCGGCGACCGGCAGGCGATCGAAAGCATCCGCCTGCCGGCGCCCTCGGGCGAACGCGTTTCGCTGGCGCAGCTCTGCCAGGTGCGGGTGCTCGATGGCGCCTCGGAAATCTATCGCGAGGGCAACTCGCGGTACGTGGCGCTGAAGTACAGCGTTCCCAAGCGCGATCTGGGCAGCACGGTGGAAGAGGCCATGCGCAAAGTAGACGCGCAGGTGAAACTGCCGGCGGGCTACACCATCGATTGGGCTGGCGAATACGAAAGCGCCAAGCGCTCGCAGAGGCGGCTGATGATCGTGCTGCCCATCACCATTCTGGTGATCTGCATGATCCTGTACACCATGTTCAAATCCGCCAAGTGGGTGCTGCTGATTCTGGCCAACGTCGCCATGGCGCCCATCGGCGGACTGCTGGCGCTGCTGATCACCCGCACGCACATGAGCGTCTCTTCCGGCATCGGGTTTCTGGCGCTGTTCGGCGTGGCGGTGCAGACGGGCGTGATCATGCTCGAATACATCAATCAGCTTCGCGCGCGGGGCCATACCATCTTGGACGCCGCCATCGAAGGCTCCGTACAAAGGCTGCGGCCGATCATGATGACCATGCTGGTGGCCAGCTTCGGGCTGTTGCCTGCGGCGCTGTCGCGCGCCATCGGTTCGGATTCGCAGCGGCCGTTCGCGATCGTGATCGTGGGCGGGCTGGTGGCCGCGCTGGTCCTCGGCATTTTCCTGTTGCCGGTGCTCTACGTCTGGGTCGCGCGCGAGCAGGACAGCCTGCCGGAACCGGATACGGCGGAAGAGTAGGCAGGAAAACGGGGAAGCTAAAGCATGCCCCAGCAACGCGCGCGAGGTGGGGCATGCTTTGGCTTGCCCGGAAGATCGCGTGTCACAGGCGCATGTACGGCACGGGCGGGGAGGGGCGGAAGCACTGCACCTGCCGCCAGGTGATTTGGGCGGGCAGCCGAGCGAATTCGCGCTCGACGATGGCGCGCAGCGAATCCGGGTCGGCGAGCGCGCGCAGGTTCAACAGGATTTCGTGCTGGGAGGATGGCGAAGCGTCGAGCGCGCCTTCGACGATCGGCTCCTGGCCGTTCGCGGTGAGCGCGGCTTTCAGGTAGCCCGCGCCGGATTGCGCGAGCAACTTGAGGTGCACGATGCGGATCTGCGGCTCCAGGCGGTCGAGCAGCGGGCCGATCAGCATGGAAGCGGAAATGGGCGGCGCGGCGTGCGCGGTGACGCGGGCGTTGAGCCAGGCCAGCGCGGCTTCGGCCTCGGCGTAGCGCGCGTAGTCGATGTCCAATGCCGTGACGCCGGCTGGAACGGAGCCGGAGAGCAACCGGTCGATCCAGGACTGGACGCTTTCGCCGCGCGCGAAGAGGAGGTCGGCCTCGGCCAGTTGGTTGCTGTAGAGGAAGTCGAGGTCGGGGTTGTCGAAAGCCGGTTGCGGGTGGAGGACCACGGTCAGCGGCGCGATGCGGAAGCGGTCGGAATGGTCGCGCAGGAGCGGGCGCAGGGTGGTGGCCACGATGTCGGTGCAACTGCCCACGGCCTCGGCGAAGATCACGTCGGGCTGATGTTCCAGGAGGCGGCCGGCGGCCTCGACGAGATCGGGGAAGCGGCAGCAGAAGCAACCGCCGGTGACCTGATCGCAGTCGACGCCCTGGCAGCAGGCGTAGTGGGTATCCACCAGGTCGTCGCCCTGGTCGTTGAGGATGACGGCGACGCGCAGCCCGCGCTGTTCGAGGATGCGGGCGGCGGCGAGGATGAGGGTGGTCTTGCCGGCGCCCAGAAAACCGCCGACCACCGCGATGAGGGGCTTCATAGAGCCAGCTCCTTGCCTTCGGCGATGGTCGCGTTGGGTGTGGATTTTTTTCCGTTGACGGTGGCTGTATGCACGGCAAGCGTGCCGTGATCGACGCGCAAGGTGGCGCCGGCGGCGGTGACGCGGAAGGTTCCCCATCCGGTGGCGCAGCTCCAGAAACAGCGGAAGCCGGGTGTGGCATCGATGGCGACGGACTGCCGGCCGCCGTGATAGCGGAAGCCGCTCGAGGCGAGCAGCGTGCTCCAGCTCGACATGGCGCGCGCGTAGTGGTGGCCGCACTCGGGCTCGTTCCACGGGTTGCGGCGTTCGCCATCGTAGCGCGCACGCGCATTCGAGACGGCTTCGACGCCTTCGGCCGTCATGCCGGCGAAGAGCAGGAGGGCCGCGGCGAGGTACTCGAGACCGGTCCAGGATTCGGCGTAGTAGGGGAAGGGCACGTGCGGGCGAGCAGCCTCGCCGTAGTCGCAGACCATCAGTGCGGGCTCGTCGTTCAGCACGTAGGTGCGCTCCACGTTGTCGTGGCCGATGAGCGTGCGCTTGTAGTTATACCGCCAGATGGATTCGAGCGTCTTGCGGATATTGGCGGTGGAAACCAGCGGGCCGAGGCCGGCGACATCGGCGAGATACTGGCCGATCAACTGATCCAGCAGACAGCCGGCGCCAACCTGGTATTCGGGCGTTTCGGTGTTGGTCGAGCCCATGTCGCTGCGCAAGTTGGGCGCGATCTTATCCTGAGCCACGCCGCGGATTTGCTGGATGTAGAATTCGCCGTTAAAGAGGTTGGCATCGATCCACCGGCTGCCGCGCTCGAACAAGGCGCGATACACGGCCGCGCTGGCTGGGTCGCCGGCCGCGCGGGCCATTTCCTCGCCGGCGCGGAGCGCGCCCAGATAGAAGATCCCGCATTGCGGGTTAGGGCCGTAGAACTCGACGTCGTAAGTGTTGTGCTGGACGCCTTCGAGGACGCCGTCTCGATTGGCGTCCCAGCCGCCCGGGATCCAGGCGAACTCGATGGCCTTCTTGATGCGGGGCCACATTTCGCGCAGCCACGGCGTGTCGCCGGAGAGGAGCCAGTCGAGATAGGCGTGCATGATCTGGCCCATCTGGCCATCCGCGGCGGCGAAGCCGAAGCTGTCGCCGCGGTGGGGAAGGCGCTCGCGGAAACGGATGCCGCCGGCGGCGTCGAGCTGGTAGCCGAAAGCGGAGCCGCGCAGCGAGCGGGCGAAGCTGGGGAACAGGTGGGCGGTGGCGGTTTCGTAATTCCAGACGTGGGCGCAGCTTCCGTGGCAGCAGCCGGCCTGGTCGTTGGCGCCCTCGAAAGCATGGAATTCGCCATCGGCGGTGCGGAAGCAGACGGGGGTGACGAGGGTGGAGAGGTTGGCCGTGGCGGCGTCCTTGATGGCGGCGGGGATGGTGGATTCGCGGATGGCGGCGGCAAAGAGACGGGTCTTCCGCTCGAGGACTTCGAGATGCGCGGCGGCGTATTCGGCGGCCGCCCAGGCGTCGGGGAAGCGGGTGGTGTAGTGGTTGCCGAGGAGGGTGTCTTCATCGCCGGGCGCGGAATTCCAGCCGCAGCGGCGCGGAGTGCGGTTGGGAAAATGCCAGGCGAGCAGAAACGTGTAATCGGCGTGGGCGCCGGGCGGGATGGTGCGGCCGAGCGAAAGCGCGCCGACCAGGCCGGGGTCTTTCGACTCGGGGCCGAGTTCGCCATCGGCGGAAAAGTCGTCCCAGAAAAACATCGGCGAGTTCCACCAACGGCCGCGCTCCCATCCGCGAAGATGGGTAAGCCGGGCGCCGGCGAAATCGAGCGCCGAGAGTACGAAGCTGCCCTTGAGCGGGTCATTGCCGGCCAGTTTCGGGCTGGTCATGAGAATGCCGGCGAGCCGGTCGGAAGTCTTGTACTGGTTGATCCGCGTGTCCGCAGCCTGCGTGTGGCCGGTTGGATTGTCGATGGACCAGACGACAGAGACCTTAGCGGCGGCCGGGCCGGGGTTGGCGACGCGGTATCGCAGAATCGCGACTGGCAGGCCGGATTCGTCGGGTTCGTGAGGGATGAAGGGCGAGAAGGCTTCGAGCGAGACCGTGACGGGCAGGATGGAATCGGAGAAATCGATGCGCGCCAGCGGGAATTCGCCGGTGAACGTAGCTGCGGCGAGGCGTGTGAGGCCGGGAGCGTTGCGCGAGCCAAGCCCGCTCGAGCCTTCAAAGGGCGGCTGGATGCGCGATTCGAGCACGCGGGCGACCGGCTTGCGGTCGCCGGCCTGCGCCCAGAGGGCGGGGAAGGCGTAGGATGGCGCGTTGCCTTTGTCGGGACGGTTGAAGATCTCCCAGTCGCGAAGCTGCCCGCGCCCGCCCAGGCTGACGCACCCGGCGCAAACGCCGCCGAGCGGGAAAGCGATGGCGTTGAGGCGCCGCCCGCCGAAGACACGGGGGAACGCGATTTCTGCGTCGGCGGGCGATGGT
>JBAVIH010000091.1:0-3739 GCA_049686695.1 Bryobacteraceae bacterium
GAAGACATGCGGCGGGTACGAGAGGAAATCGTGCGCGTGGCGTCGCAGACCTTAAAGGGTCTGTAGTGAGAAACCCGGCCAGCAGGCCGGCAAGACAAACTAAGGAGAAAGAATGGGAGCAATTACAAACAGTAACGTCGCAAGCGCGATTGTGAAGCTGGTGGAGGCGGACGCGTTGCCGGTGCTGGTAGGGAACCTGGTGATGGGCAACCTGGTGAATCGCGACTACGAACCAGTGCTGGCAAACGCCGGCGATACGGTGAATGTGCCGATACCGCCGACTTTGGTAGCCAACAACCTCGCGGCCGGCAACGCGGTTACGCTACAGAATCCGAGTCTGGGCAACGCGGCGATCGTGCTGAACACGCACGCGGAATCGACTTTCCAGATTCCGGACGTGACGAAAGTGCTGGCGGTGCCGGACCTGCTGAAGATCTACATGCAGCCGGCAGTGGCGGCGATCGCGCAGAGTATCGAAACGAGCCTGCTGAGCCTGTACGCGGGTTTCACGACCAACACGCCGGTAGGGACGGCTGGCACGGCGCTGACGGAAGCCACGGTGGACGCAGCGGAAACAGCGCTGTTCCTGGCCAAGGTACCGCCCAGCGAGCAGAAGTACATCGTGGTGGACTCGGCGGCCTATTCGGCCTGGCGGCAGATTCCGCTGTTCGAGGAATTCCAGACGGCAGGCGCGGCCGGACTGGCGGCATTGATCGACGGGACGATCGGCAAGTACAAAGACTTCTACATTTTCCGCTCGCAATTCGTGCAGAAGACGGGGAGCAGCCCGGTGAACACGCACAACCTGGCGTTCACGCGGGACGCGATTGGCCTGGTGGTTCGCCGGCTGCCGCAGCCTCTTCCGGGAACGGGAGCGATTGCGGAGTACGCCGAGCTGGGCAACTTCGGTATGCGGGTAGTGATGAGCTACCAACCGAACACGCTGGCGCAGCAGTTCACGGTGGACGTGCTGTACGGATGCGCCGTGCTGCGCAACGTCTGCGGTGTGCAGGTAAACACCTAACAAGGCGGAGCCGCGAGGCGGGCCGGCGGCCGGGGTAAGAGGGCGGCCGGCCCGCGACGAAAAGCGAGGGGAGCGGGATGGATCTGAGACTGTACTACCAGAAGATACGAGACACGCAAGCGAAGATCGCCGACCCATTTCCGGTGGTGGAGAGCTGCGAGACACCGGACGGGGGGACCGCAGGCAGGCTGACCGAAGTGACGGCAGCGCTGGCCGCGAAGCTGATTGTGGACGGGGCGGCGAGGCTGGCGAGCGAGGGAGACGCGGCGGCGTATCGCGAGGCGCGGACTAAAGCCAAGCAGGCGGCGGACGAAGCGCTGGCGGCGGCCAGGGTGCAGATGACGTTCCTGCCAGTGGCGGAATGGAACAAAATCCAGGACGCGGGGAAGCGCGCCAAGAACCAGGCATAAGGGTATGGCACTATTCACGGACGGACCTCCTTCCAGCATCGAACAGCTTGCGGGGCTGGACTCTCAGTTGATGACCGTGGCCAGCGTCGAAGGGATCGATGTGGTGCGCAAGCTGGAACTGGCCCACGAAGAGATCGGCCTGGACCTCGACGGTTTGCTGAAGAGAACGAGCGCAACGGACCGCATGATGTGGGCGGTCGAGAAGCCGAGCTTGGAAAACGTAGTGGTAACGACGGCGCTCAAGCTGTGGTTTGCCTACCGAACGCTGGAGCTGGTTTACAGCGATGCGTACAACAGCCAACTGAACGACCGGTACATGGGGAAGCGCGACCAATTCCAGCAGATGGCTGTAGCGTATCGCGCGCGGCTGATTGAAGCCGGGGCCGGGATGGCGTCGATACCGCTGCCGCGGCCGGCGACACCCGTACTGGCGGCGGCGCCGGGGAGTTTGCCGGACAACATCTACTATGTGACCGCAGCCTGGGTAAACCGGGCGAACGAAGAAGGGGCGAGCGCGATGCCGGCGGCGATCACGACATCGTTCAGTTCGTTCTCAGCGCGAATCGGGCCGGCGCCGGCGAACGCCACCGGGTGGAACGTGTACGTTGGCATGGATACGGCCAGCATGACGCTGCAGAACAGCCTGCCGCTGGAGGACGGAGCGGCATGGGTGCAACCGGTGTGGATCGGCGCGACGGGAGGCAAGCCGGGGTGCGGGCAAGCTCCCAGCTACGTGCAGGCACTGGGGCGGATCTTACAGAGGGGCTGATGCCGACAACGATAGGAAACACGGTGACGGCCAAGACCGCACAGCTGCTGATGGGACCGCACGGCATGAATCTCAACCTGGAGGCCCTGGCGGTGGGTGGCGCGAGCGCGGTGACGCCGCTGGGGACGGCGCAGATTCGCACGGAGAACGTGGCGCTCGAACTGGTGGAGCGGGCGACCGCCGTTCACTACCCGGCGGTGAACGTGTACTGCGAGAAAATCGTGAACCAACTGGCGGAGAAGTTCCGGACGTTTTCGGGGATCTCACAGATGGCGATTGAAATACGGCACTCGCAGGACCGGTTGGACGGGTTGCAAGAGACGGTCGAGCTATACACCAGCGCGGTGATGCAAACGCTGGACGCGAGCCGCGGGGACTGGGGTAGCGGGATGTACTATGCGGGCGGGTATCAGGTGACGTTCGGAGCCGTCAAGAGCGGGGGGAAAAACTTCGCGCAGACGGCCAAAGTGACATTCGAGATTGGAGTGAGCATTAACTAAGATGGCTTCTTACATTTCCTCAAACGCAAACCGCTTCTACGCGGCGCTGGAAAGCGCGTATGGCAGCGTAGCGGCAATCGCGGCAAGCAACCGGATACCGGCGCTGAAGCTGACGATGCAGCAGCAGCGCGAGGTGACGAACCGGAAAGACAAGACGGGAAGCCGGACGTTTCCCGGCCTGCCGGCGGGTGGCCGGCGGCGGACCGCCTTCAACTTGCAGACTTACATGACGAGTTGGCAGGCCTCAGCCGGCGGTCCGGCGTACGGCCCGTTGTTTCAGGCGGCATTGGGCGCGGCGCCAATGATTTTCAGCGGCGGGGTGGTGGGATCGTACTCGAACACGACGCTGGTTTTTGCGGCGCCTCACGGATTGAACGTAATCCAGGCGGTCTCGAGCGGTGGGGAGATCCGGTTTGTGACGGCGGTCGAGGACGCCAGCACCGTGCAGATCAACGCGCCGTTCACCAAGGCCCCAGCGAGCGGAACCACGATCGGAGCGGCGGTGACTTACCAACCGGCGACGGAGCTGCCGAGCGCGAGCGTGTTTGACTACTGGGATCCGGCGAGCGCGGTGCAGAGAATCCTGAGCGGCGCCGCGGTGGATCAGATGGAAATCAAAATCAACGGCGATTTTCACGAGTTCCATTTCAGCGGAGTGGCGCAGGACGTGCTGGACAGCGCAAGCTTCACGGCGGGGGCCGGCAATCTGACGAGCTACCCGGCGGAGCCGGCGATCGGCGCGTTCGACTATTCGATCGTGCCCGGCAACCTGGGGCAGGCATGGCTGGGAACCGAGCCGGCGCAGTTCTTCACGGTGACGGAAGCGGCGGTGGTGCTGAAGAACGGGTTGGACACGCGTTCACGGGAATTTGGTTTCAGCCTTCCGCAAGCGATCGCGCCGGGACAACGAACCGTGCAGGCGTCGATCGGGCTCTACAGCCAGACCGACAGCGCGACACCGGCGTTGTACCAGGCGGCGAGGCAGCAGACTCCAATCAGCGTGATGTTCCAACTGGGCCAGACGCAGGGCCAGGTA
>JBAVIH010000092.1:0-7109 GCA_049686695.1 Bryobacteraceae bacterium
GTTTTTCTTCGTCGTGATTCCTAACACAAGGCCCCGGCGGCAAGACCGCCGGCGCTACCACATCCGATTCCGGCCCACTGATCCGGCGCCGCACGCTACAATTATTTCGGAGTGCAGGTCCGGTTATGCCGAGGCGTCTCGCCCGGAAGCTGATGCTGTCGATCACCGTAATCGTGATCATTGTGGCTGCGGTTTCCGGACTGGTGAACATCAAGACCGAGGAGCGGCAGCTTCTCAACACGATGATCGTGGGGGCGGATCAGCTCTCCAAGGGAATCTCCAGCGCCACCTGGCACGCCATGCTGGACGACCACCGCGAGGCCGCTTACCAGGTGATGCAGACCATCGCCGAAAAGCAGGGCATCGACCGCATTCGCATGCTCAACCGCAGCGGCCAGGTGACGTACTCGACGCGCGTCAACGACCCGAGCGAGGGCAAGGTCATCCCGATCGATCTTTCCTCGCACGTAATCATCACCGGCGCGGACATCGGCCACCGGCGGCTGGAGATGGTGACGCCGATCTACAACGAGCGTTCGTGCAGCGAAGCGGCGTGCCACGCGCACCCGGCCGGCGTCAAGGTGCTGGGGGTGCTCGATGTGGCGCTCACGCTCGAAAGCGTGGATCGCGAAGTGGACGGCATGAAGCTGCGCGTGCTGGTGGTGACGGGCGTCGAAATCGGGCTGATCAGCCTGTTCATCATTCTGTTCACGCGGCGCTTCCTGAGCCGGCCGATCGAGGCGCTGGTGGAAGGGACCAAGGCGGTGAGCCAGATGGAACTCGACCGGCCGCTCGTAATCGTCGGTTCGAGCCAGGAACTGGACGAGCTGGCGCGCAGCTTCGAGGTGATGCGCGAGCGGCTGCGCACCGCGCTCGGCGAAATCAACCAGTTCACCCAGAAGCTCGAAACCAAGGTGGAGGAGCGCACCGAGCAGCTCAAGGCGGCGCAGAAGAAGCTGGTGCAGAGCGACCGGCTGGCCTCGCTCGGTCAGCTTTCCGCCAGCGTGGCGCACGAGATCAACAACCCGGTTTCCGGGGTGCTGAACCTGTCGATGCTGATGCAGCGGATGCTCACCGACGACGGCATTCCGCCGGCGCGGCTGGTCGAGTTCCGCCGCTACCTCTCGCAGGTGATCAACGAAACTTCGCGGGTGGGACACATTGTCAGCGACCTGCTGGCTTTCTCGCGGCGCGGCAAGCCGCAGCGCGCGCCGACGGACCTGAACCGGATCGTGCGCATGACGCTTTCTCTCGTGCAGCACAAGCTGAAGCTGAGCAACGTGTCGGTGGAGGCGGACCTGCGCGAGGGGCTGCCGCCGGTGCTCTGCGATCCATCGCAGATCCAGCAGGTGGTGCTGAACCTGGTGCTCAACGCGGCGGAAGCCACCCAGAGCAAGGGCGTCGATAAGCGCCAGGGCCGCGTTTCGATAAGCACGTATGCCGCCGACGGCATGGAGATGCTGACGGTGACGGACAACGGCGAGGGCATTCCGCCGGAGAACCTGGCCAAAATCTTCGATCCCTTTTTCACCACCAAGTCGGAAGGCAAGGGCGTGGGGCTGGGGTTGGCGGTATCCTACGGCATCATCCAGGCGCATGGAGGCGATATCGAAGTCAAGAGCGCGGCGGGAGCCGGCGCCACATTCACCGTGTCGCTGCCGCTCGAGCAGCCGGCGGCGGGCGGCGGCGAACAACCGGCAACGCTGGCCGGAAAGGGATGAAGTATTTTTACGTGGGCGCCACGCCGGAAGTGGACCGGGAGACGATCGCGGCTATCGCCGGGCGCGCTCGAGCCGAGTTCGGCGTGCCGGTTCGGGAGATCGAGTTGCCCGAGCTCGATTTCGCGTTTGACGCGGCCCGCGGCCAGCACGGCTCGATTCCGGTGCTGGAGATGCTGGTGCGCCTGTGTCCCGGCGACGCGTTCAAACTGCTGGGGCTGACGGAACGGGATCTGTTCATCCCGGTGCTGACCTTCGTCTTCGGTCACGCGCAACTGGGCGGCCGCGCGGCGGTGGTTTCGCTGGCACGCCTGCGGCAGGAATTCTACGGGCTGGAGCCGAATCGTGAGATATTTTTGGAGCGCGCGCAGAAAGAAGTGCTGCACGAATGCGGGCACTTGTTCGGGCTGGTGCACTGCCCGGATGGCAATTGTGCCATGTCCCTGGCGACCGGGGTGCGGCAGATCGATTTGAAGCGCGCGGCGTTCTGCGCGCGTTGCGCGGGGCGGATCGAACGGAAACCGAGGGGGTGACGGCAATGAAGGGACACTGGCAAATCCTGGTAGTGGACGACGAAGAGGTGATGGCCGAATCGCTGGCCGCCTGGCTGCGCGAGGACGGGTACGCGGTGGATACCGCCAACTCCGGCCGCGAGGCGGTCGAGAAGGCCGCGCAGCGCGACTACGCCATCTACTTCGTGGATCTCAAGATGCCCGGCGGGATGGACGGCATCGAGACCATGATGCAGGTGCGCCGGCTGCACGCCGAAGCCTCCATCATCATCATCACCGCCTACGCCACCGTGGATACCGCCATCACGGCCATGAAGGAAGGCGCGCAGGAGTACATCGTCAAACCCTGCAACCCGGAAGAGATTTCCCTCCTGGTGAGCCGCATCGTCAAGGTGAAAAACCTGCAACGCGAAAACAGCATTCTGCGCAAGAAGCTGTCCCGGCAATACCGCTTCGGCGACGTGATCAGCAAGAACGCGCGGATGCAGGACATCCTCAAGCTGTCGCAGGAAATCTCCAGCCTGCGCAGCACGGTGCTGATCCAGGGGGAAAGCGGCACGGGCAAGGAGCTGATCGCGCGGGCGATTCACAACTCGGGCGACCGCGCGGGGAAACCGTTCGTAGCCGTGTCCTGCGCCGCGTTGGCGGAGACGCTGCTCGAAAGCGAGCTGTTCGGGCACGAGAAAGGCGCCTTCACCGGCGCCAGCCAGCAAAGGCGCGGCAAGTTCGAGATGGCCGAGGGTGGCACGATTTTCCTGGATGAGATCGGCGACATCTCGCCCAAGCTCCAGGTGGATCTGCTGCGCGTGTTGCAGGAGCGCCGCTTCTACCGCGTGGGCGGCTCGGAGGAAGTGCAGGTGGATGTGCGGGTGATCGCCGCCACCCACGTGAACCTGCAACAGGCGGTGGCGGAGGGCAAATTCCGCGACGACCTTTACTACCGGCTGAACGTGATCGAGATCCGCATCCCGCCCCTGCGCGAGCGGCGCGAGGATATTCCGCTGCTGGCGCAGCATTTTCTGGAACGGATTTCGCACGAGCTGGGCAAGGATGTGGGCGGAATCTCCGAGGGCGGCCTGAAGGTGCTGCTGGACCACAACTGGCCGGGCAATGTGAGGGAACTGGAGAACGCCATCGAACGGGCCATGGTGACCTGCCGCGGCTCCGAGCTCACGGAAGACGATTTCGCCTTTGTGGCGCAGAGCGGCCAAGCCGGGAAGGCGGGCTGGGCTCCGCCGTCGGGCATCACCATCGAGGAGATGGAAAAACTGCTGATCGCGGCGACTTTGCAGCGGACCGGCGGCAACATCAAGGAAGCCGCCGGTGTGTTGGGCATCGACCGTTCCACGCTCTACGAAAAAATCAAGCGATACGAGATCCCGCGGTAGGAAATCCGGGGCGTCTACTTTACCGCGATGGTGACGGTTAGGCTCTGGATGGTGCCGATGGTGAGCTGGATCGGCACGGCCGAGCCGGTGGGCGCCGTTTCCGGAATCGTGAAATCGATTTGCATCAATCCTACAAACCCGGGGGCCGAAGCTGCGTAGGGAAGGCTTGCCGCGACGCCGCCTACGGTTAGCGAGGCGGGCAGCACCGGCGGGTCGTACGCAGGCGCCGGCACGCCCGTCACCCCGGCGGGATTCCGCTGTCCTTCCCCGGTGGCGACGATAGTCACGATGCTGCCGCGCGCGGCCGGATTAGACGCGGAATTCAGACTGTTGTCCTGGTTGAGAGCGACCGCTTGCCCGGTGCCCTGCGAGTTGACGGTAATGATGCCAGGCACGGCCGGCAGAACCGGGACCGTCACGGCAACCGACCGGATGCCGTTATACTCCACCTGGACCTCGGTTGAGGACTCTCCCGCGATCTCATAAGGCACTACGCAGGCTACCTGATTTTTGACCGTGTAGATCATCGGGGCCGCTACTCCATCGAACAGCACCCGCGTCCCCCCAATCAGAGTCAGGACATTACCGGAAGCGTCCAGGCCTAACTGTGCCATGGTGGCCGGGCCGACATTATACGGAAAGAGGGTGACGATCTCGCCCGGCGTCACGCCCTTATCGGCGTAACTAGCTCCGTTGGTAACCGCCGCCGCGGTGAGGCTCGGCGCGCCAGGGACGGCCAGCGCCGCCTTGCGTAGCGTGTTCATCACAGCGGTGTAGGCGGGCTTGGGCTGGAATTTGGCATCGAATAATGTGGCCGCGCCATAACCGGGAACCTGGTTGGCTGTCCCCGACACGGCGTCGTTTGCTTCCATGACCGAAATCGTGGTGCAGTTCGGACTGTCCAGGCATGCCTGCACCGTGGTCGAGAAGAACGTCGCCTGGGTTGCCAGATCGGCGGCGGTAGCCGGCAATTGAATCATCGCGTCCAGCTCGGAGATCCGCGCGCTCAGCCCCATCTTGGCCAACTGCGCCATATTGGCCACCATGCTGTCGTGATCGGGAACCACCCCGGAACCGGACCCGCTGACATTCCAGTGGCATTGCAGACCCACCCCATCGATGGGCGTTCCTCTCTGCTGCATGCCCGCCAGCAAACTGTAGAGGCCGGTCGCCTTGGTCGTCTGGTTCTCGATGGCGAAGTCGTTGTAGTAAAGCTTCGCATTGGGATCCACCTGGCGCGCGGTTTGAAACGCCAGATCGATGTAGCTGGGTCCGATGGTGTTCGCCCAGACGTTGCCGCTGCCGGTGTTCAGAGTGCCGTCCGAATTCAACGCCTCGTTGACCACGTCCCAGGACGTGCATTGGCCCTTGAAATGGCCCATCACGGTCTGGATATGGGTTGTCATGATCTGGGTGAGTTCGGCCGCCGTGAAGTGCCCGTTTACCACCCAACTGGGGAGATAGTTGTTGCCACCGATCAGTTGATGGCAGTGGGTGGACAGCCCATTGTCTTTGGTGTAGGCGATCATCGCGTCGCCGTCCCCGAGCGTGAAATAGCCTTGCGCCGTCTCGCTCATGAAATAGTACATGGTTGGGGCCGCCAGCAGACTGTATTCTCCAATCACCTTGGCCGCGTAGGTGGGGTCCGGCGTGGCGCTTGGGATCGCGGCGCTGGGCGAGTTGATCTCCCAGCCCTGCACAAGTTCCTGCGGGAGTGCCCAGTCGCCGAAGGTGCGCCCCGTCACGGCCGCCAGCGAGCCCAGCGAATCGCCCGGATGGACGTAGGGAACCACGCCGACGGGTGTTTGCAATGGCGTACCCGTTTCGCTGGAGGGAATCTCGAACGCGAATTGCGTGAGCTTCAGTTGCATACCGGGATTGCATTCGAAACCCGGCAAGACGTACCCGAGGGCGAACAATCCGGGATCGGCGAACGGTCCGTACTGTGCGCCGTTGAAATAGAGATAAAACTGTCCCTGCTGATGGAGCAGTTCCAGCGTTAACGTTCCGGTGGGGGGTGTGGCGAACGCCTTGAATTGCTTGTAGAACGCCGGACTTGACGACGTCCCATCCCAATACGCGAACACGTAGCTCCCGTTGCTATCGGTGCCTAACTCGACCCATGTGTTCCCTTGCCAGTACTGCGTGCCGGTCGCAAGCGAACCGGTGAGTGTGAAGAACCCGTTGATGCCGGGCCCGGTTTCGATGGTTGCCACCACGCCGAAATCGCCGTGGGTGAAGAGACGAGGCGCCAGCATGTCGGCGAATCCAACGTACCCGGTGGGGATGCTGGCCGTCAGCACACCGTTGATCGCCTGAACCGAGCCCGGCGCGTTCGCGGCCGGCCACTGACCCCAATCGCCATCGGCGATGAGGTTCTCGCCGCCCGGAACCAGTTTCCAACCCGCGTGCGGTTGCGGCGTTTGCCCGCAAAGCGCGGTTGCGAATACGAATAACATCCATGGAATCAAATAAATGGAACACCGCCGGTAGCTGCGCATCGTCGTCATCCCTTTCCTTTTTCCCGCCATATCGCGGGCCTTCATAAGAGGTTGCGGCAAATGGAAGCGAAATGCCTCACGAAGTCAAAAACATCTGTTTCGGACGGCACACCGATAACGCCGATGTCAAAGAGGGAAGAAGGGAGGTTGGGGCACAGAGCGGCCAAAACCGGGCAGGCGGCCTGGGCTCCGCCGTCGGGCATCGCCATCGAGGAGATGGAAAAACTGCCGATCGCGGCGACTTTGCAGCGGACCGGCGGCAACATCAAGGAAGCCGCCGGGGTGTTGGGCATCGACCGTTCGACGCTCTACGAAAAAATCAAGCGATACGAGATTCCGCGATAGGAAAAGCGGGGATCCCCGGCCTGCCGGCGCCGCCTTTGTCTCGGCTGTCGGACCAGGGGACCGGCGCGGGCGGGGCAAAGCCATAGCCTTTCAAACGGGCTGCCACTTCGCGCCGGGTCCCGGTTCATTCCTGACAGTCGAGTTGGCGTTTTCGGCCCTTCAGCATATCTCCGTGAGGCGACCTTCTCGCTCATGTGGCAGGCAACTGCCGCGGGCGGCGTTTACCGGGAGTAACCGCCGAAAGCCGGGGAAACGTCCCGTCCGTCCCCGACTCCCCGTCGAAGAGCACACGCGAAGCGTCCGCCGTCAGGCTTCGTTCAAGTCCCGTTCACGCCAAGCGTAAAACGCGCTGCGCGTGGAAGCGCAAGCCACAGTCCACTCGTACCTTATGTTGGCGCTATCGAAGCCCCGCAGCGCCGTTCACTCCTCCGGAAAAAATTTTCGCGCTTTCGCTTTCAACACTTTGCCGCTTTCGTTTCATTCGCCGCCCGTCCCCGCCCTGCTACTCTGAAATCGAAAAAGAGCTGCTCGCTCGCCGAGAGGCAGCCGTTTCGGGGCGACGTCCGGTGCCTAGTCATGATCCCTTCCTGCAGGGGGCAATTCGAAACCGGGTCACGCCGTGCAACGTTCATAAGGCGGCCATAG
>JBAVIH010000093.1:0-10102 GCA_049686695.1 Bryobacteraceae bacterium
CGGCTCGGTTACCCGCACCCACCGCTCGCCAGCTATCGAATCTAACCATCAACTGTTCGTGTGGGTCCTTCCCCCACTGGTAATCAGCCCCTTTGGGGCACACGCAAGACCGCCGGCGCTACCGGACGGCCGCTAGCGCTTGTAGCCGATCATGCGCAGGAAAGCGCGCCGGCGCCCGGCATCCTCCGCGGTCTCGACGCCTTTGGGGCGGGAGCCATCGATGACGCCCATGACGCCTCGGCCCAGGTCGCTTTCGGCAACTATGACCTCGACAGGATTGGCGGTGGCGCAGTAGATATTGCAGACTTCCGGCACGTCTTTGATGCGATTCAGGACGTTGATGGGGTAGCCTTCGCGCATCACGGCCACGAAGATGTGGCCCGCCGCGAGGGCGGAAGCGTTGCGGACGGCCAGTTGCTTGAGATCCTCGTCGTTGCCATCGACGCGGGTCAGGCAGGGGCCGGATGCCTCGTTGAAAGCGATGCCGAATTTCATCTGCGGCACGGTGGTCGTAATCGCTTCGTACACATCCTCGACGGTTTTGATGAAGTGGGTCTGCCCGAGGATGAGGTTCACTCCGTCGGGAATTTCGAGAGATACGGTCTTTAATTCCATAAGCAATCATCAGCATAGCGCGAAGACGGTTTCGCCAGCCGGTACAGGCGCGGTCTTCTTCCGCCCCGTTCCGGGGCTTCCCGATCCGCCGGCGGATCTCACCGCTGGCGCAAATCGGCGCGGGCCGTCGGTTGACAGCCGAAAGCGTCTGTCCCACATCGCAGCCGGCGGCTGGCGAGCCAGTGCCACGGGGAGGGCTCGGCAGAAAGGCTGATCCCGCGCATAGAAAATATCGATTGCACGGCGCTTTCGATCACCGATAGCTTGAAGGTATGGCCACGAAGAAGTCTGCCCCGGCGCAGCCCTCGCTGGTTCCCGTGCTTCACCATGTGAGCAAGATCGTCAGCTCGAAGCTGGCGCTCGACGAGATGCTAGGCGAAGTAGTCGGGCTCGCCGTGCAAGCCACCGCTTGCGACGCCTGCCTGGTGTACCTGATCGATCCCGCGACCAACGAAGTTGTGTTGCGGGCTTCCCAAGTGCCGCACGCGACGGCGCTGGGCAACCTGCGCATGCACGTGGGCGAGGGGGTCACCGGATGGGTGGCCGAACATAAATCAGTGGTCGCGCTGTCCTCCAACGCCACCCGCGACGGCAGGTTCAAGCTGTTCCAGGGGTTGGTGGAGGATACTTACGAAGCGCTGCTCTCGGTTCCGCTGGTGAGCGCGGGCGACCTGGTGGGCGTGATCAACGTTCACCACCGGGAGCCGCACGAGCACACCCACGACGAGATCGGCACGCTGGTGTTCATCGGCGAACAACTCGGGGTGGCGATCGCCAAGTCCTTCCTGCAGGAGGAAAACGCCCGCCTGCTGGAGCAGACCCTGGAAATGCGGCGGGAACTGGAAACCCGCAAGCTGGTGGAGCGCGCCAAGGGCATTCTACAGCGCAAGCGCCAGCTCACCGAGGAAGAAGCTTACCTGCGGCTGCGCGAGCAGAGCCGCCGCCTGCGCCGCCCCATGAAGGAACTGGCCGAGGCCATCATCCTCAACGACGAACTCGAACGCCAGGGCGGCGAAGAGGCTAAACCCGAATCGCCGGACGCGGCAAACCGGTAGGCCGGCCAGCCGCCTGCGTCAGCCTTGACAATTGCGTGACAATTGCGCTTGACAACGATGTGGGTGGTTGCTACAGTAGGGCCTTCGCTCTCTTTAGATAGTGTGTCCGAGTAGCCCCACTGGGCCTTGCGGATAACCCTCCGAATCTCACAAGGCCCAGCCGGAGAAGACTATGAGGCAGGAATACTTTGTCGTGGTAGTGGCTCATTCGCTCCGCGGCAGACTTCGCCGTATTCACGTTCCGCACCAGGCTGTTTATGCCATTCTTGGATTAGCCCTGCTCGGCTGTTTTTCGGCTTTCGGTTTCGTTGCCAGCTACGCGCGCATGGCGTGGAAGGTGGCTAATTACAATGCCCTGAGGCGCGAAGCGGACACGTTGCGCACGCGCTACCAGAATCTCCAGAAAGTGGTGAATCAGACCGACCAGCAATTGGCCAGTCTGGAAATCTACGCCCAGGAAGTGTCGATCGCTTACGGCATTAAGCAGAAGTTGGCAGGGCCGTCGGATATTTCCGGCGAAGGCAAGCTGACTCCGAGCTTCGCCGAGAGCGTGGAAGAGTACAACTTCCTGCGCAGCGCCAACGCGATGGAGTTGCACAGCGACCGCACCCGCTGGATTCAGCCGGCCAACGCGCGGCCCAGCATCTGGCCGGTGGCAGGCCGGTTGACGGGAGCCTTCGGCGGGCGGATGGACCCGTTCTCGGGTGAAGGCGCGTTTCACACCGGCGTCGATATCTCCGCACCGCCCGGAACTCCGGTCCGCGCCACGGCCGATGGCGTCGTGATGGGGGCTTCGTGGGAAGGCGGGTACGGTCTGATGATCGAAGTCGATCACGGCGGCGGCGTCAGCACCTATTATGCGCATCTTTCGCGCTCCTTCGTGCAGACCGGACAGGCCGTTCGTTTGGGCCAGATCGTGGGTTCGGTAGGCGCTACCGGACGCACCACGGCGCCGCACCTGCATTACGAAGTGCGCATCGCCGGCGCGCCCGTCAACCCGTACCGCTATCACCTCGCCAAGTCGGGGCTCTTTCAGCAAGCCGCGCGCAACGACTTTGTGTTCTAGGGGTGGGGCAGGACACCGCCTGGGCCACGAATCCACGTGAAGGAACACCAATAACTCCTCTGTCGTTGATTCGTGTTTATGCGTGTTCATTTGTGGCTGACTTTTCGCGGTACGCTGATTGTCATATGCGCGTTCTGATTTTGGCCGCCGCCCTGGCCGCGGCCGCTTGCGGGCCGGCGACCGAGGCCGGCGGCATCCCCGAGTACGCCTGCCAGGTGGTTCACGCCTACCCGCACGACAACGCCGCGTTCACGCAAGGGCTGTTTTACCTGAAAGGCTTTCTGTACGAAGGCACGGGGCTGAACAACCAGTCCTCCATCCGCAAGGTGAAGCTCGAAACGGGCGAGGTGGTCGAGAAGCGGGACGTGCCGGGACAATACTTCGGCGAAGGCATCGTGAACTGGAAAGACCGGCTGATCGAGCTCACCTGGCAGGCGCAGGAGGGATTCATCTACGACCTTGGCACGTTCGATCTCCGAGGCAGTTATCGCTATCCGGGGGAAGGCTGGGGCCTGACGCAGGACGGCAAACGCATCATCATGAGCGATGGGACCGCGCAGCTTCGCTTCTGGGATCCGGAAACGCTGGCGGAGACGGGCCGCGTGACGGTCACCGCCGATGGGCAGCCGGTCAAGGACCTCAACGAACTGGAATGGGTGAAGGGCGAAGTCTACGCCAACGTGTGGCAGACCGACCGCATCGCGCGCATCGACCCGAAGACCGGCCACGTGGTGGGGTGGATCGATTGCGCCGGGCTGCTCAGCCCCAACGACCAGGTGGGAGGCGAAGGAGCAGTGCTCAATGGCATCGCTTATGACGCCGCCACCGGCCGCCTGTTCGTCACCGGCAAGCTATGGCCCAAGCTGTTCGAAATCAAACTGGTGAAGAAAGCCGCGCGGTAGGGCGGGTGATTCGCGGGCAGCGGCATTAGGCTCGACAGCTTGCACCGCGGCTGGGATGAAGATGGGAATGCCGTTGGCGCGGAGTTAGAATGGCTGCTGCATCGCTCTATGAAGATCGAAGCACTGCCCTGCCAGCTTCGTGTGGGTCTGTTCAGCATCGGGCTGGACGCTTACTGGCCGCAATTCGACGGGTTGCTGGACAAGCTGACCGGCTACAACCGGCGCGTCGCCGAAAGGCTCGGACGCGACGGCGTCACGGTGGTAAACCTGGGGATGATCGACACCGCGGAAAAAGCGGCGGCGGCGGGACATGAGTTCCGGCGGGCCGATGTCGATCTCATTTTCCTGCACGTCTCGACATACGCTCTGTCGGCGGCCGTGCTGCCGGTGGTGCGGCGGGCGAAGGTTCCGGTCGTCATATTGAACCTCACGCCTGGTGAGGCCATCGATTATTCCGCGTTCCATCGGATGGGCGATCGCGGGCGGATGACCGGCGAATGGCTGAGCTGGTGCCAGGCGTGCCCGGTTCCGGAGATCGCGAACGTTTTCCGCCGCTGCCGGGTGCCGTTCTTCCAGGTGACCGGAATGCTGGAAGACGATCCGGCCGCGTGGGAGGAGATTGCCGGCTGGCTGGATGCGGCGCGCGTGGCCGTCATCATGGAACATAACCGGCTCGGCCTGATGGGCCACTACTACGGCGGGATGCTGGATATTTATTCCGATCTCACCTTGCAGTGCGCGACTTTCGGCGGCCACATCGAGCTGATCGAGGTGGACGAACTGGCCGCGCTCCGACGCGATGTGTGCGAGGACGAAATTGAGGAGCGCGCGCAACACTTCCACGACGTCTTCGACGTGCAGCCGGATTGCTCGGACGACGAACTGCGTCGGGCGGCGCGCACGTCGGTGGCGCTCGACCGGCTGGTCGAAAATCACGGACTCGGATCACTGGCGTATTACTATCAGGGCACCGGCGTACCGGAGAACGAAGACGCCATCAGCTCGATCATCCTCGGTACCAGCCTGCTCACGGCTCGCGGCATTCCGGTGGCCGGCGAGTACGAAGTCAAGAACGCGCAGGCGATGAAGATTATGGATGCCTTTGGCGCCGGCGGATCGTTCACCGAATACTACGCCACCGACTTCCAGGACGACGCGATCCTGATGGGGCACGACGGGCCGGGGCATGTGGCGATCGCCGAAGGCAGGACGAAGGTGCGGCCGCTCGGCGTGTTCCACGGCAAAGTGGGCCGCGGGCTATCGGTGGAGATGTCGGTGAAGCACGGCCCGGTGACGCTGCTCTCGGTGGCGGAAGGCGCGGAGGGCCGATTGAAGCTGGTGGCGGCGGAAGCGGAATCGGTGGCGGGGCCGATCCTCGAAATCGGCAATACCAACAGCCGTTACCGCTTCCCGATTGGCGCGAGGCGGTTCGTGGAGGCATGGAACGCTCAAGGGCCGGCTCATCATTGCGCGGTTGGCGTGGGACACATCGCGTCGCGAATTCAGAAACTCGGCGGGCTGCTGGGGATCGAAGCGGCGCGGGTGTGCTAGAGATGGCGGCAGCCGGAAGCGCCTGCACGCGGCTTGAGTGGACTCGAATGCCAACACAGGAAACGACATACAAGTGGGCGGCGATCCTTTTCCTTTTCAGCACAGCGATGTGGATTGCACAGGGAGTCACCATCGATCATATTGCCCTCGCAATCGCGCATCTTGTCGTCGGGATCAGGTTCTTGACCCTGTGGAGGCGGCTGAGCCGGTCGCAGCATCGTGAGGAGGCCAAGTCCCCGCTCTTACTGGGTCCGTCTTTTTTGCTGACGCCAGGATTCGTGCTGGGCCTTGCGGTGGCGGCAGCGATCAATGCAGTGGCTTTGCCGTTGATCAGGTTGTGGTTGGAGAGGAGCTAGGATTGAAAATGAAGCCGATCATACTCGCGGTTCTCGTCATTTCCGCAACGTGCGCTCTGGCTCAACAGGTGGACGTGCAGTGGGACCAAGTGGAGCGGGTCTCGAAGACCACGGCGACGTTGCAGGTGGTCGTCAATCCGCCGCTGCGGCGCGGGTCGCCGATTCACGACCGTGTTTTCAGCGAACTGGAGCGCGTGGGCGCAGACTATGTGCGCTACGTCCCCTGGCTGCCGTACCCGAAGCTGGCGGTGGCCGAACTGGAGCCACCGGCTCAGGGGAAGACTTCCTGGGATTTCTCTTTGATCGACCCCATGACGCTGGACTTCTTGAACGCGACCCAGGGGCATCCGGTAATCCTCAACTTCAGCACCATACCGCAGTGGATGTTCAAAACCGCCGAGCCGGTAAAATACCCGGCCGATCCGGACGAAGTCACCTGGAATTACACGCCGGGCACCGAACTGCGCGACCCTTCCGGGAAGGAACTGGGCGATTACTACGCGCGTCTGGTGAGCTGGTACGTAAACGGCGGCTTCACCGACGAGCTTGGGCAGCGGCACGAATCCGGGCATCGCTTCAAGATCGCCTACTGGGAAGTTCTGAACGAACCCGATTTCGAACACGAGACGACGCCGGAGCAATACACGGCGCGCTATGACGCGATCGTGGCGGCCATTCGCGAGGTGGCGCCGGAAATCAGGTTCGTCGGGATCTCCGCGGCCGCGCCGTCCAGCAATCCGCGCATGTTCGAGTATTTTCTCGACCCGCGGAATCACCGGCCGGGCATACCGCTCGATATGATCTCGTACCACTTCTACGCGACCCCATCGGCGGATGAGAGCCCCGCGGTTCAACAGTTCACGTTCTTCGACCAGGCGGACCGGTTCATCGCCACCGTGCGCTACATCGAAGCCATCCGGCAGCGGCTGTCTCCGGCCACGCAGACCACCGTGAATGAGATCGGCAGCATTCTGGCTGGCGATCCGGATCTGAAGACCGCCATTCCGGATTCGTACTGGAACCTGTCGGGCGCCTGCTATGCGTACGTTTTCGGCCAGCTTGCCACGCTGGGCATCGATATCGCCGGCGAATCGCAATTGGTCGGCTATCCGACGCAGTTCCCCAGCGTGTCGATGGTGGATTGGTCCACCGGCGCTCCCAACGCGCGGCTACGCGTGCTGGAGCTGATCAAGAACAATTTCCACCCGGGCGACCGGATCGTGAAGACTGCGAGCCGGAATTCCGCGGTTTACGCGCTTGGGATGATCTCACCCAAAGGAGAGCGCAAGCTGCTACTGGTAAACAAGCGTGACCGCGAGATCGACCTGACGCTCAAGGGCCGCGCCACTGGGATGCAGTACGTCGACCAAACCACGAAGGGCGGCGCCCCCGGCCGGCAGGCGATCGACGCCGATAAGGTAACGCTGCGCGGCCTAGGCGTAGCGGTAGTGACGATGGCGGTGGAGTGAATGGAAAAAGGAGTTTCCCGATGAAAACTTTGACGATCCTCGGTGTTGCGATTCTGGCATTCTCGGCATCTGGGCTGGCGCAATACCAGCACCCGTTTCAAGACCCGGCGCTCGATACGGAGAAGCGCATTGACAACGTGCTTTCGCTGATGACGCTCGACGAGAAGATTGCCAGCCTGGGCACATCCGGCGTGGTTGTTCCACGGCTCGGCATCCGCGGCACGGCGATCGGCGAAGCGCTCAGCGGGGTGGTTTTGGGCGGGCCGATGCAGACGCTGATCGACGCGTTCCCCAACGTTCCGCCGGAGGCGAGAACGCTGCCCACGCCCACCACGCAGTTTCCGCAGGGGGTCGGCCTGGGGCGCACCTGGGATCCGGCGCTGGTGCGCCAGGCGGGCGCGGTGATCGGTTCGGAGGCGCGCTACATTTTCGAGAACGGCAAAAACGCGAAGGCGTTTCTCGTGCTGCTGACGCCCAACGCGGACCTGGCGCGCGATCCGCGCTGGGGCCGCACGCAGGAATCCTACGGCGAGGACCCGTTCTTCAACGGCACCATGGCGGCCGCGCTGATCCGCGGCGTACAGGGTGACGATCCCAAGTATTGGCAGGCCGCCAGCCTGCTCAAGCACTTCCTGGCCAACAGCAACGAACACGGCCGCTACGGCTCGTCGTCGGACTTCGACGTGCGGCTGCTGCGCGAGTATTATTCGGTGCCTTTCCGGATGGGATTCGTGGACGGCGGAGCCCGCGCGTACATGGCCTCCTACAACGCCTGGAATCACGTGCCGATGACGGTGAATCCGATCCTCGAGAACATCACCGTGAAGGAATGGGGCGTGGACGGCATCATTTGCACGGATGCCGGGTCGCTCGGCAATCTGGTGAGCCAGCACAAGTACTACCCGAGTCTCAAGACAGCCGCGGCGGCATCCATCAAGGCCGGGATCAACATGTTCCTGGCCATTTTCGAAGACTACAAGACGGCGGTCAAAGGCGCGCTGGCGGACCATCTGCTGGAGGAAGCGGATATCGACGCGGTGCTGCGCGGCAGCGTGCGGACAGCGCTGCGGCTGGGCCTGCTGGATCCGCCGGCGGTGGTTCCTTTCTCGAAGCTGAAGGGCGCTCCCGACCCGGTGAATTCGCCGCAGCACAACGCCATCGCATTGCAAGTGGCGCGCGAATCGGTGGTGCTGCTGAAGAACACGCAGGACCTTTTGCCGCTGGATCGGAAGGCCATCAAGACGCTGGCCGTGATCGGCCCGCGCGCCAACGAAGTGCTGCCGGATTTCTACGGCGGAGTGCCGCCGTACGCGGTGACGCCGCTGGCGGCCATTCGCGCCAAGGTTGGCCCGGGCGTGGAGATACGCCACGTGGTGGATAACACCGATGGTGCAGCCGTGAAAGCGGCGAAGTCCGCGGATGTGGCAATTGTGGTGGTGGGCAACCATCCCACCTGCGGCCGGACGCCGCAGCAATTGCTACAGGGGCTGATGGCCACCAGCGGGTGCGCCATCCCCAGCGAGGGGATGGAAGGCAGCGACCGCCAGACGCTCACGCTCGAACAGGAGGACCTGGTCAAGGAGGTCTACCAGGCTAATCCGAAGACGGTGGTGGTGTTGATCGCGAGCGCGCCCTATGCCATCAGTTGGACGCAGCAGAATGTGCCGGCGATTATTCACATGAGCCACAACAGCCAGGAGGAAGGCACGGCCATCGCCGACGTGCTGTTCGGCGATTACAATCCCGCCGGACGGCTGGTGCACACGTGGCCGAAATCGACGGACCAGTTGCCGCCCATGATGGACTACGACATCCGGCACGGCCGCACATACATGTACGCCAAGGAAGAGCCGCTCTACCCGTTCGGATTTGGCTTGAGCTACACGACATTTCGATACGCGAATCTGCGCACCAGCTCACCAGCGCTAAAGGCTGTCGGCGAGATCACGGTCAGCGTGGAGGTGACCAACACCGGCTCGCGCGATGGCGACGAGGTGGTGCAGTTCTACGCGCGGCACCTCGGATCGAAGGTGGACCGGCCGGCGCGCGAGCTGAAGGGCTTCGGCCGGGTCAACATTCCACGCGGGCAGACGCGAACCGTCTCGGTGCCTTTGAAGGCCGAGTCGCTGGCATATTGGGATGAAGCCGGGAACAAATTCGTCGTGGAGCCGGAATCGGTGGAGATCCTGGCCGGCGCATCCTCGGCGGACATCCGGTTGCGGAAGACGATCACGGTCGGACAGTAGGACGGGCGACCGGTTTTGGCCGCCCGTCTTCCGCCGATACCGGCAGGCCACAAAGAGCGACGGCCTGCCCTACCCTTTGCCGCCGTTCAGTTCTTTGTGCCTGGCGATGCCGTCAGCGGCACAGCCACCGGCGTCCCGGAGGGCCGCGTGTCGCTGGTAAACACTTGCGTTATGCCGGTCGCAGTATCAGACAATTCGAGCGTCGGCATGATGGAGCAGAACGAAAATGCGAAGGCTGGAATCAACGGTCCGCCCCCAGCGGGGATTGGCCCGCTGACGATCGGATTGCTTTTCACAGCGCCGCGGATATCGACGCGCAGGGCGGTGGTGGCGGTGGCCAAATCGGCCAGCTTCAGCGTCAGCGACACCGCGGTGCCAGACGCCACATTGCTCGCCTCGAGCGATTTCAGCACGTTATTCTGCCCATCGAGAAACTCTAGTTCCACCGGGCAGGTGACTGCCGGCATGGTGGTGGAGGGGGGGGTGGAAGCGAGGATGCTGCCGCCCGTGTTGAGCACGTTCAATTGCGCCGTTTGCGCAGAGGGCGCCCAACCCACTATGCCGGTGGTTACCGTGGTTTCGAAGGCTGGAGCGGTGGTGGTTTGCGCCGTGGCCAGGCCGGCGGAAATGAGAAGGGCCAACAGCACGCTGGTCCCCGTCGAGTGATATTTCATACGGACTCCTTATTGGAACGGAGGCTCGGGGGACGCGGGCAGCCCGTGACTCTCAGCATACTCCAACCCGAGCCGCGGAGGAAGGTTGCGGTTAGTCAGTGTCGCGGCAAAGTGAGAATGTCCTATTTGGGCAAAGTAGAAATGTCCTATTGACAGGGTCCAGCCTGG
>JBAVIH010000094.1:0-20453 GCA_049686695.1 Bryobacteraceae bacterium
ACCGCGCTCTGCGCGATGCCCGCCACCGTGCCGCGCCATCCGGCGTGAACCGCGGCCACCGCGCGATGTCCCGGATCCACCAGCAGCAGCGGAATGCAATCGGCCGTCTTCACCGCTACCACCGCCCCCGGCGTATTCTCGAGCAGCGCATCGCCGGTTCCCAGCACCCCGCTGCGTCCCGCGCCCGCCACGCACTCCGTCGAATGCACCTGGTGGAGCGTGGCCAGCCGCTCGAATCGCGCCGGGATGTCCGCCTGGCGCGTGCCGAACCCGTGTACCAGCCACTCCATCTCGTCCAGCTCGCTCACGCGATAAGTCCGATTTGGGTCAAGATAGAACATTGCTTCTCACGCGCGGTTCGGTCGTGTGATCTCCCATTCCGGCATCTGCCAAAAGCGCCTTCTGCCTCCGCGCTCGGCTACGCCCGTGCAGTTACCTGCGGCTCGCGATCCAGGCGTCTATCTTCGCTTCCAGCATGTCGAGCGGCAGCGGCCCCTGGTCGAGCACCGCGTCGTGAAACGCGCGCACATCGAACCTGGCGCCCAGTTCCCGCTGCGCGCGCTCGCGGAGAGCCAGAATCTTCGTCTGTCCCATCTTGTAGGAAAGCGCCTGCGCCGGCCACGCGATGTACCGGTCCACCTCGGTCTCGATGTTCTGGTCGTCCATCGCCGTGTGTTCGTGAAAGAAGTCGATCATCTGCTGGCGCGTCCAGTGTTTGGCGTGGACGCCGGTGTCCACCACCCAGCGCACGGCCCGCCACATCTCGTTCTGCAGGCGGCCATAGTCGCTGTACGGGTCCCGGTAGAAGCCCGCCTCTTTTCCCAGACGCTCGGCGTAAAACGCCCACCCTTCCGTGTACGCGTTCAGATCCAGGTCATAGCGGCGGAACGGCGCCAGGCCGGTGAGTTCCTGCGCGATCGAAAACTGCAGGTGATGGCCGGGGACTCCTTCGTGGTAAGCGATGGCTTCCACGTTGAGCAGCAATCGCTTCTCCGGCGCATACTCGTTGACGTTGATCCGTCCGGGGCGCGAGCCGTCTCCCGCGCCCGGCGAATAATCGGCCGGGACGTTGTCGGCGCTCAGAAACGCCTCCATCGGCACCACGTCCAGCTTGGTTTTCGGCAGCCGCCCAAACAGTTCCGGCAGTTTCCCGTACATCTGGTCGCGATATTGCGTGTACAGGTCCAGCAGTTGCCGTGCCGACCGGGCGTGCAGTTTCGGATCCTGCCGGATGTGTCGATTGAACGATTTCAAATCGCCGAATCCCTGCGCTTTGGCGATCGCCCGCATCTGGATTTCGATTTCCGCCACGCTCTGCAAGCCAAGCTGGTGAATCTGTTCGGCGGTGAAATCGCTGGTGGTCTCGTGGCGCACGGCGAAGCGGTAGCGCGCTTCTCCATCGGGCAAGGCCCACACGCCGGGATCCAGGCGCCCGTGCGGCGCGTAGTCCTCGGCCACGAATCTGGCGAACTTCGCGTACGCCGGCGCCACCAGGTCCTGGACCGCGCTTTCGATCCCTTCGCGCAGCGGTTTCCTCTCCGTCTCGGAGATGGAATCGGGGAACTTGCGCAGCGGTGCGGTAAACGGACTCTTGTCGAGCGGGTAGCCGGCAATCTCCCGCGCCTGTCCGGACACCTTCTCGAGCAGGTACCGGGGCGGCACGCGATGGTCGCGCAATCCGTCTCGCATGTGCCCCATCGCCTGATCGAGCACGCGCGGAATCTGGCGTAGGCGCGATAGATAGTCCCGGTAGTCCTTCGCGTTGCGGAACGGCGTATCGAGGGGCAGCGAAGCGTATCCCAGGTGAACGCCGTCAAACTGCGTCGCCGGCATCTCCCAGTCCTGGAAGGGCGCGCTGTCGAGCTCTTCCCGCAAGCTGCGCAGCATCAGCGCGCGGTTGAGTTTCTCCTGCTCCGGAAAACCGGTGGCATCGACCGCCTCGAAGCGTGCCACCGACTGCCGGGCGTGTTCGATGGAGTCGGCAATCGCCTGGTCGGAGAAATCGCTCAGCCGGTCGTTGTACCGGTCGTCCCCCACGTGCGTGGCTAGTTCCGGCTGCGTGCGCAGCGTGTATTCCCACTCCTCGTTCAGCAGAAAACTGAGTTGCGCCCGCCGCGCTTCCAGAGACTGCCTGGCAGCCTTTCCAATCAACGGCCCGAACCGGTATTCCAGGGGCTGCCCCGCATCCTGGCCGTAGAGCGGCCCGATCTGCGCCACGGCGAAAAAAACGATCAGGAACGATGTACGCAAGAGACGAACCTCCGCACTTGGCCTGAAGCTAAACTTCCAGTTTCCACGGCGCCCGGTAGCGCGCCTCGAGATAGGGCAGGGCTTCGGATTGGCCTACCGCCATCGCCCGGTCGTCCCAGGTGAGCGTCAGGCCGCGGCGCATCGAGACGTTTGCCAGCACACAGGTGAGCGTCGAGCGGACGCAGTTTTCGATATCGCTGGTGGGCCGCTGCCGGGTGCGGATGCACTCCAGGAAGTTCTGCCAGTGCGGAAGGTTCATCGGGGCAAGCTCCGGGCTGTGCTCGGCTACCGGCGTGGCGCCTGGTCCAGGCTTGAAAATCGTGTAACCGTTGCGGTTGACCATCAGCGTGGCTTTGGTTCCGTGGAAGGCCGTGCCGTACCCCGAGTTGTACATGGGGAATGGGTTCGCGGTGCGGCTCTCGTACGCGCCGATGAAGCCGGGGTAACGGTAGGTCACCTGCATGGTGTCCGGCGTTTCGGTGTTATCGGTCACGTAGAACTTCCCGCCCTGGGCGGAAATCCCTAGCGGCATGGCCTCGTCGAAAGCGAATTGGACGATGTCGAGCAGGTGCACTCCCCAATCCGTCATCTCGCCGCCGGCATAATCCCAGAAATAGCGGAACGTGGAGTAGTGGTCGCTGGACACACCGAAGCGGTTGGCGTTGAACGGGCGCGCCGGCGCCGGTCCCAGCCATAGATCCCAATCGAGGCCGGGTGGCGGATCGCTGTCCGGCGGGTTGCCCCAGCCTTCCTTCCTGGTCGCGTCCGCCTGAAAGGTACGGCAGAAAGTGATGTCGCCCAGTTCGCCGCTCTTGACGATTTCGCGCGCCTTGCGGAAAAACCCGCCCGAACGCTGCATGGTGCCGCCCTGCACCACGCGCTGGTATTTGCGCGCCGCCTGAATCATCTTCAGGCCTTCCTCGACGTATACGCAGGCGGGCTTTTCCACATACACATCCTTGCCGGCTTTGCAGGCTTCCACGGCCATGTAGGCGTGCCAGTGATCGGGCGCGGCAATGCACACCGCATCCACCGATTTGTCGGCCAGGATCTCGCGAAAGTCGCGAATGGCTTTGACGGCTGGGAAACCGCCCTTGCGCGCCTGTTCCACCGCGGCATCCAAGGCCGGTTGGTAGACGTCGCACACCGCCACAATTTCAAAACCGGGCGTTTTGGCGCAGTAGCCGAGGTTGCCCGAGCCCATCCGGCCCACGCCGATAAAGGCGATGTTGACCTTGTCGTTGGCCCCTTTCAGGTTCCCGGCGAACAGCGACGAAGTCAGGGCCGCGCCGCCGGCCGCTTTCAGAAACGCGCGGCGATCCGCGGATTCGATTGTCATGCCCTCTGTTGTATCAGGTTTGCAGTCACCGCACACCGCCCTGGGAACGCACCGATACTCTGCCGTGATCCACCAGGATGTCGTCCGCCGGCCCGATCGCGCCATAGGAGCGCCCGTTGACCACCAGCCCGGAAAGTTCGATGCGGATATCGGCGTCCACGCAGGGCGTGAAGCGGTAGCCGCCGTCGCCGCTTCGCCCAGGCGGCGGAACGCTGAGCCGGTAGCAGTCGGTCACCACCACGCGATGCGCGCCCACTTGCGCCTCCACCCGCCCCAGCAGCAGATTGTTGGACCGGCCGCAGCCGGCCAAGAGCAGCGCTGCCAAAAGACAGGTAATCGTGCAGACTGTTTTTGTCATGCTTGCAATCATATAGTACTTTGCGATGTAAAGTCAAGTCACGAACACGACTCGGGTGCGTGACTTGAAAGTGATGAGGTCTCCGATTCCGAGGGAATCCGCCGGTATCCGAGCGTAAGTCTACGCCCGAAGCCTCCAGCCCGGAGGGCGAAAGATAGTAGCCCACGGCGTAAGCCGTGTGGGAATCGGGCGGATCCCCCGCGAGCCCCGGAACGGGGCGAAAGATTCGGCGGAGGGGTCTGACGCCCCGTTCCGGGGCTCGCTCAATCGGTCCGTACCCCCACGGCTTTGCCGTGGGCTACTATCTTTCGCCCCTCCGGGGCTTGGCCAGGAGCAAATGCTGGAACGCGAGATTCACTTTAATGTCGCGCACCCACACGACTCCGAAAACCCAGGAAACCCCGGCAGGCGCTTTCAGCGCGCCAGCAGGATGATACCGCTCAGCACCAGCAGGGTGCCGGCGGCGCGGCGCGGACCGACCTGTTCGCACAGCACCAGTTTGGCGGCGATCGTCTCCAGGATGAAACTGGCCGCGCTGGCCGGGACGGCGAAGCTGAGCGGCTGCGACTGCACCAGCGCCATAAAAGAGAAAAACGAAAACGCCAGGAAGACGACGGAGAGAATCAGGTACTTGCGCCGCGCCACCGTCGCGGCCAGGCGGGCGATGCCGCGCGCGCTGACGGACTGTTCCCCGGCCCGCTTCAGCTCGTAGCTTTGCAGCAGGTCGCTCAGCGCCGTGGCCACCACCGTGATCGCAACCAGCAGCCACTTCATTTGGCGCCCGCCTCCCCGGTGGTGTTTTGCGGCGTGGATCCCACCACTGCCACTCCGGCGAAGATGAGAAACGCCGCCAGCCAGCGGATAGCCGTGACTTCTTCGTGCAGAAACACTTTCCCCAGCGCGGCGGCCAGCACGTAGCCCACCGCCGTCACCGGCAGCACGAAACTCAAATCGGCGACGCTGAGCAGCGCCATGCGCGTGAACAGCGAGAAGATCAGCATGGCGATGCCGGCCGCCACCGCCGGATCGAGCATCGCGTGCAGATACGCCGCCGGATGCACGCCGAGCACAGCCGGCAGCCGCTTGGTCCCCCACGCCAGCAGCAGGTTGCCGAATCCCTTGAGGCCGATAAAAAGCAATACCAGCAGGTAGGTGCGCGCGGTTTTTTCCCGATCCACGGTCCGATGATAGCAGCCAGGCGCGAGCGCCAACCGGGAGTTTCCGTAACGCCGGCGGTCTACGGACCACCGGCGCCACCGCTACGGTTTTCGCGAGCGTGGCAGAATGGGTTTACGGCGAAGGAGATGTATGACGAAACGTTGGGTGGAAGGTTGGTTCGCGCTCGCGCTGGCGGCGTGGTTGCTTCCGGCGCAGGTTCACGGCGCGGTTTTCGACGTGAAGAGTTATGGGGCAAAGGGCGACGCGAAGGCGCTCGATTCGCCCGCCATCAACCAGGCGATTGAAGCCGCGGCTGCGGCGGGCGGCGGGACGGTACACTTCCCGGCCGGAACCTACGTCATCGGTTCGATTCGCCTGCGCAGCAATCTCACCCTGCAATTCGAGCCTGGCACGACTCTCGAGGCATCGGCCGATCCGGCGGCGTACGATGCGGCCGAACCGAACCAGTGGGACAAGTTTCAGGATTTCGGTCACAGCCATTTTCACAACAGTCTCATCTGGGGCGAGGGGCTGGAGAATGTTTCGATCGAGGGCCCCGGCCTGATCGGCGGCAAGGCGCTCGCGCGCGAACGCGGCGCGGCCGGCGACAAAGCCATCGCTCTGAAACTCTGCCGCAAGGTGACGCTGCGCGATTTTTCGATTCTCTCCGGCGGTCACTTCGGCATCCTGGCCACCGGCGTGGACAACCTGACGATCGACAATGTGACGATCGACACGAACCGCGACGGGATCGACGTGGACTCCTGCCGCAACGTGCGGATTTCCAATTCGAGCGTCAACACGCCGAACGACGACGCCATCGTACTCAAGGGCACCCACGCGCTCGGCTTCGCGCGGCCGACGGAGAACGTGACGATCGTGAACTGCCTGGTCAGCGGTTACGATATCGGCTCGCTGCTGGACGGCACCTATAAGCGCACGGTGAAGCAGGCTCCCGACCGCGACGGCCCGACGGGGCGGGTCAAGATCGGCACCGAATCGGAAGGCGATTTCCGAAACATCACGATCGCGAACGTGGTCTTCGACCGCTCGCGCGGCCTGGCCCTGGAATCGGTGGACGGGGCGCACATCGAGGACATCGCGGTTTCGAATATCACCATGCGGGAGGTTTCGAACGCGCCGATCTTCATCCGGCTGGGCAGCCGGATGCGCGCTCCGGAAGGAACCGCGGCAGGATCGGTGCGGCGGGTGAACATCGGCAACGTGGTGGTGTACGACGCCGATCCGCGGTACGGCTCGATCATCAGCGGAATTCCCGGCCACGACGTGGAAGACGTGAAGCTGAGCGATATCCGCATCCTCTACCGCGGCGGCCTCACGCTGGACCAGGTGGCGAAACAGCCGGCGGACCTGGTGAACACGTTTTTCTTCCGAGGCTCCGGCGGCGTGCCGCCGCGCGAACCGTACGCCACGCCGGAGCGGGAGAAAGAATATCCCGAGCCCTCGATGTTCGGCATGCTGCCCGCGTATGGCTTTTTTATCCGCCACGCTACGGGAATCGAACTCAATAACGTGGAAGTCGGCTACATGAAGGAGGACCGCCGGCCGGCATTCGTGCTGGACACAGTGAAGCGGATCGACCTGCAACACGTCAAGGCGCAGAAGGCCGCCGGAGTTCCGACGATCGTGCTGCAGAACGTCGAGGACTTCTCGGTGTACCGTTCGACGCCGGTGCCGGACGCGCACGTGGACAAGGCGGATCGCAAGGAGATGTGATCCGGCCGCGGCATGGCGGCAAAGGACCGCCGGCGTTACGCCAGGGTGAGGCTGGCTTCGGCGGCGGTGTCGAAGCCGGCGAACTCTTTGCGGAGGAGCTTGGGGAAGGCCGCGGCGGCGATCATGGCGGCATTATCGGTGGCGAGTCCGGGCGATGGGAAGTGGACCGGATACGGCAGATGGGCGGCGAGCGCGGCGGCACGCAAACCGGCGTTGGCGCTGACGCCGCCGGAGACGATCAGGGCGTGGGCGTGGATCTTTTCGGCGGAAGCGGCGGCCCGCGTCAGCAGTTCGTGGATGACGGCGTGTTGAAACGAGGCCACGAGATCCAGCGTCCCGGGCGGCGTGACCGCCAGCCACTGCTCGAGCGACGCGTTCGGTTCGGTGCGCGACAAGGCGCGGCGGACGGCGATTTCGGCGGCCAGATCGCGCGCTTCCACCCAGCGCAGCACGGCGGTCTTGAGGCCGCTGAAGCTGAAGTCCAGCGCGTTGCCCTTCATCTTGGCGAAGGTGAAGCGCACCGCCAGCGGGTTGCCGTGAGGCGCCAGGCGGTCGATGATGGGGCCGCCGGGATAGGGGAAGCCGAGCAGCTTGGCGACTTTGTCGTAGGCTTCGCCGGCGGCATCGTCGCGGGTCTTGCCGAGCAGCGCGTAGGCGAAGTTTTCGTCCACTCGAAACAGGTGGGTGTGGCCGCCGCTGGCCACCAGCGCCAGCGCGGGCAGTTCCACCGGCGTGCCGGCGCGGCGCGATTCCAGAATCACGGCGTGGATGTGGCCTTCGATATGGTTGACCGCGATCAACGGCAGGCCGCGCACGAAGGTCAGCGACTTGGCGTAGGTGAGTCCCACCAGCAGCGATCCCACCAGGCCCGGTCCCGAAGTGGCGGCGATGGCGTCCAGGCCGCCCAGCGAAACCGCGGCGCGTTCCAGCGCTTCGCGCACCACCGGAACGATGGCGCGCAGGTGCTCGCGCGAGGCCAGCTCCGGCACCACGCCGCCGTACTTGCCGTGAGTGGCCATCTGCGACGCCACCACCGACGACAGAACCGTTTCGCCGTTCTCGACCACGGCGGCGGCGGTTTCGTCGCAGGAAGATTCGATACCCAGAATGAGCACTATTGAACATGGTAGCGCGGCAATTGATGATAAGATGAACAAACCGACACGGGAACTCTCATTCGCTACGCGCGGATTACTTGCCGGAGAAAGGTAACACCACCTTCCGACGCGAAGCTGGAAAAGGCAAGTGAATTGCGAATCCTCCTGTACAACCCCGATAACGGGGTCACGCAGAATTTCATGCCTCATCTCTGGATGTTCCTGCTCCAGGCGCTTACGCCGAGCGGGCATGAAGTGGTTCTGATCGACGGCAACACGCAGCCGATGAGCGACGACGACCTGGTTCGGTACGCGCTCGACCGGGGGATCGGACTGGTCGGAATCGGCGCCATGACCCGGATGATCGCCAAAGCGTACCGGGTGGCGGATGCGATCCGCGCAGCCGGCATCCCGGTGGTGATGGGCGGACCGCACGTGACGGAAGTTCCGGACGAGGCCCTCGGCCGCGACGGCGGACCGCGTCACGCGGACGCGCTGGCTCTGGGGGAAGCGGACGAAACCTGGCCGCGGATCGTGGCGGATGCGGCGCGCGGCGAACTCCAGGAGATTTACTCTCCGGTGGACGCCTTCGGGCAGGAACGCAAGCCGAACCTGCTCCATTACCCGATGATTCCCTGGGACTCGATCGACCTGCGGCAGTTCAACCGGATTCCGGGTTTCTTTCGTCCCCTCATGCGGCACTTCGGGTTTGAGTGGGAGACGTTTCACATCATCCCGATCGAATCCGGACGCGGCTGCCCGTATGGATGCGAATTCTGCACGGTGACGGGTTTCTTTGGCGACTCGATCCGCTTCCGGAGCAACCGGAGCATCGTCGAGGAAATGCTCCGGATCAAGGCGCGCGCCAGCAGCGTCAGGGGCAAGGCCGCGGTGTTCTTCGTCGACGATAATTTCGCGATCAACGTCAAGCGGACCAAGTCGCTCCTGCGCGATATCATCGCGGCCGGCGCGGAACTGTCTTGGGTGGGACAAATCAGCGCGAACTTACTGAAGGACGAAGAGCTGCTCGATTTGATCGCGGCTTCGGGCGGGAAATGGATCTTCATCGGGATGGAATCTCTCGATCCCGCCAACCTGGCCAGCGTCAACAAGAGCTTCAACAGGCCGGCGGATTACGCGCGCGTGCTGGAGGCGCTGGCGCGGCGCCACGTCTATGCGATCACTTCGTTCATCTTCGGGCTGGATAACGACACTCCCGGAGTGGCCGAGCGAACGCTCGACGAGATTCGTAAGTGGCCGCCGGGACTGCCCGTGTTTGGACAGATCACGCCCTTTCCGGCGACTCCGTTATACGACCGGCTGCAAAAGGAAGGACGGCTGACGCGGCCGAAACACTGGCTCGAGTTCGCCCCATTCCGGATGGCGCACACGCCGCTGAAGCTCACCGTCTCCGAGGTGCAGGACGAGGTCACTTACGCCTGGAAGAACTCTTACAGTCCGGCGGCGATCGAAGGCGCCATCGAGTCGATCGCGGACGAGCCGGCCGCCTATAAGATCAGCCACCTGATGTCGCGGCTTTTCTTCCGCGGAATCTATTTCCCGCAGAAGGGGGTGTGGGCCTGGCTGAAGCTGGCCGCGCAGAACCGTGGCGCGATCTATCGCGTGATCCAGGATTCGTTGAACCGGTGGAACGGCGCCAAATCGCCCGAGAGCGCGCGGGATTTCAACGGTTCGCTGCAACCATCTGTGATCGAGAGCGCGCAGCCGGGTACTGGCGGCGACTGAGCAAGTCGCCGCGGATGCAATGGCATAACTGGCCTAAATTCGGATTGGGATTCGTTTGGGCGCACTACGGCCGTGAGGGGCGGATGGAAAGAGTTAGGAGTGCGTTGCGGGTGGCCGGGCTTCGCGGACTTATCGCCGTGCGTATCGGCCACCCGATGGTTCGAGTAGGAACTTCGATGATCTAGGCCCGCTGTATGGCGGACATATCGTTGCCGATTCGTTCCTTCACTCTCTGTTATCCGAGCGGGCGGCGATAGTAGCTATCCGTATTCCGCCGGCGGTTATGAATTCCTGGAATCCAAAGTCTTCCGTCGAGAGTCCAGCCCAAGGGGGACCCCGCATGCCGTTAACGGGCGCCGGAAGTTCAGTATCACTTGAAATCAACGCTTGCTGGCCAGCAAGAACAGACTAGCAGCGGAGCCTGGCGCCACAGTCCTGACTTAAGTATGCAGGGTATGTCAAGGGTTTTGCGGGCTAAGTGATTGAGTTAGTGGAAAAGAAAGGTTGTGACTTGCGTTGGCGAGAGAGCGAAAACTGCCGGGCTTCGCCCGGCTGCGCCGATAGACAATCGGCGCGCAGGTTTACCAGCCTGCCCCACCGGCGGAATCAGGCGACGGTGGCCAGGGCCTGATTGAAATCGGCGAGCAGGTCGCGCCAGTCTTCGATACCGGCGGAGATGCGCACCAGGCCGTCGGTGACGCCGGAGCCGGCGAGTTCCTGCCGGCTCATGCCGGAATGAGTGGTGGATTTCGGATGGCAGGTGAGCGTTTCGACGCCGCCCAGCGACACGGCGCTTCTGGCGATATGCAGGTGGCGCAGGAATTCGAACGCGGCGGGCTTGCCGCCGGCGAACTCGAGGGAGAAGATGCCGCCGGGATAGTCGCACTGCTTGGCGTAAATGCGTTTCTGTTCGGGGTCGGTGAACAGGGTAGGATACATGACGCGGGCGAGCTTGGGGTTGCCGTTGAGGGCTTCGGCGAGGCGTTGCGCGTTCTTGCTCTGGCGGTTCATGCGGAGGGCCACGGTGGGCAGGCGGCCATCCAGCATCCAGCACTCGTCGGGCTGCAGGATGTTGCCGAACATGCTGCGCCGGCTGCGGAGCTTTTGGATCATCTCGACGCTCTTCGTGATGGCCACACCGGCCAGCATGTCGCTGAAGCCGGAAAGATACTTGGTGGCGGAATAGAGCACGATATCGGCGCCCCACAGCATGGGGTGCTGGAAGGTGGGACCGAGGAAGGTGTTATCGACCATCACCACGGGGTGGTCGGGATGGGCGGCCGCGGCGGCGGAAGCGCGCTCCAGGTCGGTCATGGTCATGGTGGGGTTGGCGGGTGTTTCCAGGTAAACGATGCAGCAGTTGCGGGCGGCGCGAATGGCGGCGTCTATGCCCTCGGTATCGCCCGCGCGCACGGGAATGCCGCGCACCCCGAACGGTTCGAGGAAAGTGTGGATGAGGCCGGTGGTGCCGCCATACAGCGGCGTAGTGTAGACGATGGTGGCGTCGGGGCGGGCGTAAGCGAAGAACGCGGTCATGATGGCCGCCATGCCGGAGTTGAAAACGGCTGCATGGCGGGCGCCGGCTTCGAGCGGCACGATCTGGTCCTCGAGAATCTCGGCGTTGGGATGGGAGAAACGGGAATAGATGAGGTCGGCGCGCTCGCCATCGGCCGGCTTGATTTTTCCGGTGGTGATGGCGAAGGCGCGCTCGGCGGCCTCCGGGCTTGCGAAGACGTAGGTGGAGCTGCGAAACACCGCGGGCCGCGCCGATCCTAACGAAAGGCTGGGGTCGAAGCCGCGAGTCAATACCGCGGTGCGTGGGCGCACGTGGCCCTGCTCTGGATCTTGATCCGCCATAAACACTCCTTTAAGCCGAGTGTAGCCGCTGGCGCGGAGCGGTGGGCGCGTGTCTCCCGTTTTCCGGGCAAGCTCAAGCATGCCCCACCGGGCGGCGGTTAGGCCGCGATTGGTACCATAGAACTTACCCCGACAATGGATGAACCGCAGAGCGTAGACCTCAAGCAAACCGTCAATTTGCCGAAGACGGCCTTCTCGATGAAGGCCAACCTGCCGCAGGCCGAGCCGAAGACGCTGGCGCGGTGGGAGAAGGAGCGGCTGTACCACCAGATTCGCGGCATAGCGGCCGGGCGGCCGCGCTACATACTGCACGACGGGCCGCCGTATGCCAACGGGCGCATTCACCTGGGCACGGCGTTCAACAAAATCCTCAAAGATTTCATCGTGAAGTCGAAGACCATGGCGGGCTTCGACGCGCCTTACGTGCCGGGCTGGGACTGCCACGGGCTGCCCATCGAGATCAATGTGGATAACGAGCTGGGCGCCAAGAAAGCGCACGTGTCGCCGCTGGAAATTCGCCGCGCGTGCCGGCTCTACGCGGAAAAGTACGTCGATTTGCAGCGCACCGATTTCAAGCGGCTGGGCGTGCTGGGGCAGTGGGAAGACCCGTACCTGACGATGAGCGCGCACTATCAATCGGTGATCGCGGGCGCGTTCGTGGATTTTCTGGAGAAGGGCTACGTATACAAGGGGCTCAAGCCGGTTCACTGGTGCATCAAGGATCGCACCGCGCTGGCCGAAGCCGAAGTGGAATACGAGAACGACCTGAGCCCGTCGATCTGGGTGCGGTTCCGGCTGATGTCGGACGCGGCGGCGATCGATCCGGCGCTGGCGGAGCGAGCCGTTTACGGACTGATCTGGACCACCACGCCGTGGACCATTCCGGCCAACGTGGCGATCGCGTTTAACCCGAAGTTCGAATACGCGGCAGTGGAAGTGGGCGGCGCGGTGTACATCGTGGCCGCCGATTTATTGACGGTCACGGCGGAAAAATGCGGTTGGGCGGAGCCGCGCGTGGTGGCGAAGTTCGCCGGCGCTAAGCTCGACCGCGCGGTGTTCCGCCACCCGTTCCTGGAGCGCGATTCGCTGGGACTGCTGGCCGATCACGTGACGCTCGAACAAGGCACCGGCGCGGTTCACACGGCGCCGGGACACGGCCAGGAAGATTACGTGAGCGCGCGGCAGTACGGCATCGAAATCTACTGCCCGGTGGACGCAGCCGGACGGTTCTTTCACGCCACGGGAGCGGCCGGGCGCCTGCCGGAGGAACTGATCGGCAAGACGGTCTGGGACGCCAACCCGCTGGTGATCGAAATCCTGAAGGCGCACGGCGCGCTGCTCGGGATGGAGAAGCTGGCGCACTCGTATCCGCACTGCTGGCGGTGCCACAAGCCGGTGATTTTCCGCGCCACCGAGCAATGGTTCATCGGCATGGAGCGCAACGATTTCCGCCAGCATGCGCTGGAGGCGGTGCGGCGGTCGCGCTGGATTCCGGAATGGGGCCAGGAACGCATCTCGAACATGATTGCGTCGCGGCCGGACTGGTGCATCTCGCGGCAGAAGGCGTGGGGCGTGCCGATCATCGTATTTTATTGCGAAGGCTGCCGCGAGCCGCTGGCCGACCGCAAAATCCTGGACGGCATCGTGCAACTGTTTCGCGAGCACACGGCCGACATCTGGTATGAGCGCACGGCCGCCGAGCTGCTGCCGGCGGGAACCAAGTGCGCCAAGTGCGGCGGACGCGAGTTCAGCAAGGAAAAAGACGTTCTGGACGTGTGGTTCGATTCCGGCTCGAGCCACCTGGCGGTGCTGAACGAACGATTCGGCCTGGAGTGGCCGGCCGATATGTACATCGAGGGCGGCGACCAATACCGGGGATGGTTCCAGAGCTCGCTGCTGGTGGGGACGGGGCTGAAGGGCGGGGCGCCTTTTCGGGCGTCGGCGTTGAGCGGATGGGTGCTCGATGGCGAAGGCCGCGCGATGCACAAATCGCTGGGCAACGCGATCGAGCCCGAAGAGGTGATCAAGCACCACGGAGCGGAAATCCTGCGGCTGTGGTCGGCATCGGTGGAATTCAGCGAAGACGTGCGATTGTCGGAGACGATTCTGACTCGCCTGGTGGATGCGTACCGGAAGCTGCGCAACACCTTCCGCTACCTGCTGGGCAATCTGCACGATTTCGATCCGCAGAAGGACCGGACGGCGGCGGACCAGTTCCAGGAGATCGACCAATGGATTCTGGTGCGGGCCGCGGACCTGGTGGAACGTTGCCGCGCGTGGTACGACAACTACGAGTTTCACAAGGTCTACCACGCGGTTTACGCTTTCGCCACGGTGGATTTAAGCGCGGTGTATTTCGATGTGCTGAAGGACCGGCTGTACTGTTCGGCGGCGGGTTGGCCGGTGCGGCGCGGGGCGCAGACCGCGCTCGAGCGGCTGCTGGATGCGCTGGTGCGGCTGCTGGCGCCGATCATGAGCTTCACCACGGAAGAAGTGTGGACGCACATGGGCCGGCCGGCGAGCGTTCACATGGCGCTGTTCCCGGAGCCGGGCGAGCTGACGGCGGGGCTGGGCGAAGGGGCGCGGGAATGCCACGACAACTGGGACCGGCTGATGCAGACGCGCGACGACGTGCTGAAGTGCCTGGAGGCGGCGCGCAACGAAAAGCGGATCGGGGCGCCGCTGGAAGCGCGCGTCGTGATCACAGCGAGCGGGGAAAACGCAACGCTGCTGGAGCAACACGCGGGTGAACTGCCGGCACTGTTCATCGTGTCCCAAGTAGAAGTGAAGCGCGCCGCGGAAGGCTTTAGCGTGACCGTGGAGCGCGCGGCGGGCGAGAAATGCGAGCGCTGCTGGCGGTACACGACCGATACCGGCGCCGACGGCCGCTACCCGACTGTGTGCGGGCGGTGCGCGCAAGCGGTCGGCGAGATGCTGCATGGCTGAGGGCCGCTTCAAAGCGTACGCGGCGGCGGCGGCGGTATTCGGGCTCGACCGGCTGACCAAGGCGATCATCGAGCGGCGGGTTTCCGAAAGCGCCACCTACCGCGTGATTCCGGGCTTTTTCGACATCGTGCATTCGGAGAACCGCGGGGTGGCGTTCGGCATCTGGAACGATTCGGCGGCCGAGTGGCGGAGCCTGGCGCTGATCGTGGTGGCGGTTGCAGCGGTGATTTTTGTCGGCGTATACCTGTGGCGCGCGCGGCACATCGACAGGATGACGCTGTGGGGGCTGGCACTGATCCTGGGCGGCGCGGCGGGCAACGCTTTCGATCGGATTGTGTCGGGACGGGTGACCGACTTCCTGGACTTCTATGCCGGCGGTTACCATTGGCCCGCCTTCAATGTGGCGGATTCGGGCGTAGTGATCGGCAGCGGGCTGCTGCTGTTGGATATCCTGCTCTCGAAGCGACAGGCGGCGAATGTACCCTGAAGTGTTTCACATCTCGTTCCTGCACACCTATGGCGTGCTGGTGGCGCTGGGCTTCCTGGCCGGACTGTGGATGGCCGGACGGCTGGGCGCGCGCACCGGGCTGAGCGCGGAGCACATCACCAACCTGGGCCTCTATTGCGCGCTGGCGGCGCTGGCCGGGGCGAAGCTGATGATGCTGGCGGTGGATGCGGGCTACTATTGGGAGCACCCGGACCGGATCTTCTCCCTCGAAACATTGCAGGCAGGCGGCGTTTTTTATGGCGGATTGCTGTGTGCGCTGGCGGTGGCGGCGTGGTACCTGCGCAAGACGCGCCTGGCGGCGTTGGTGGTGGCGGATGTGTTCGCGCCAGCCATCGCTCTGGGCCACGCCATCGGCCGGCTGGGCTGCTTTTCCGCCGGCTGTTGTTGGGGCAGAGAATGCCACCTGCCGTGGGCCGTCACCTTCACCAACCCGGCGGCCAACCGGCTGGTGGGGGTGCCGCTGGGCGTGCCGCTGCATCCGACGCAGCTTTACGAATCGGCGGCGGAATTCGCCATCTTCGGCATCCTCTATTGGCGCTTCGGCCGGCCGCACGGGCGCGGCGACATCATCAGCCTGTACCTGATGCTCTACGGCGCGGCGCGTTTTGTGGTGGAGTTCTTCCGCTACCACGAACAAGGGAACTTGTGGGGCACGCCGCTCGACGCATCGCAGTGGATTTCGCTGGTCCTGTTCGCGGTGGGCGCGGCGCACTTCGTGGTGGGGAAGCGATGGACGCAGCGAAAGGGTGCGCAGGGGTGAGCGCGGGCGCGCAATGGCGCGATACATGAGATGATATAGGCAACGGAAGCACGCCGATGAAAACCGCCGATTTTACGGGGGAGCTCACACCGAACGGCCAAATTGCCGTTCCGCCCGAGATCGCATCCCAGGTTCCTCCCGGGGAGCCGATTCAGATCGTGTTGCAATGGGGCGGGTCCGAGGATGAGATCGCCTGGCGCGCCGCTGGGCGGCGGCGATTCGAAGCGGCATACTCGGCGGACGACTCGATCTATGAGCAGCTAATCCATGACGCTCCGGCCCGGTGAAGTCGTTCTGATTCGCATCGACTTCCACCAGACACCGGGCGGCAAGTTGCGTCCCGCGGTGGTCCTCCTCGACTCGGGCGACGATGACTTTGTCGCCGCGCCGATCACTTCCCATCCACGGATCTCTGCATACGACTTCCCTATCCAACAATGGCGCGAAGCTGGCCTCAACACGCCTTCGACAATACGGGTTCACAAGCTTACGGTTCTGGCGAAGGACGAAATCGTGCGCCGCGTCGGCGACCTGGCCGGAGCCGATCGGGACGCGGTTAGCGAGGTTCTGCACCGCGCCTTCTCGCTAGACCGATAGGAGCCGCGGACGATGATCGCCAATCAGGGTCTTAGCCCGGCCGATTTGGTGGAATTGGTTGTGGTGGCGCTGCTGGTGCTGGGCGTCTTGATCTGGCACCCGTGGCTGGGGCCGCTGGGGAGGCGCTTCGAGACGCGCACGGGCTGGCTGGTGGTTTTCTTTGCGGCGCTTCCGGTAGTGCTGCGGCTGGCGCTGCTGCCGCATCATCCGGCGCCGACGCCCGACCTGTACGACGAATTCAGCCATCTGCTGGAGGCGGATACGCTGCGGCATTTCCGGCTGGCCAATCCGCCGCATGCGCTGCCGCAGTTCTTCGAAACGTTCTTCGTTTTGCAGCGGCCGGCGTACGCCTCGATCTATCCGCCGGGCCAGGGGCTGGCGCTGGCCATCGGGTGGACGCTGTTCGGCCATCCCTGGGCCGGGGTGCTGGCGGCCACGGCGGCCTTTTGCGGTCTTTGTTATTGGATGCTGCGGGGATGGGTGAGCCCGCGCTGGGCGCTGGCCGGGGGCCTGCTGGCGGTGATCGAATTCGGACCGCTGAACCAGTGGATGAACGAATACTGGGGCGGGGAGTGGATCGCGGCCTCGGGCTGCCTGGTATTCGGCGCGCTGCCGCGGTTGCGGGCGGCGCCGGGGCGGCGGGACGCGATCCTGCTGGGGGTGGGTCTGGCGATGCACCTGATCACGCGACCCTACGAATCCATCTTCCTGTTTCTGGCGGTAGCGCTGTTTTGGGCGCCGTGGCGCCGGGCGGAACTGAAGGCGGCGGCCAGGTTCCTGCCGGAGGTGGCGCTGGTGCTGCTGCCCGCGGTGGCGCTGCTGGCCATCCAAAACAAGCAAGTCACGGGAAGTTGGACCACCATGCCGGAGGCGCTCAGCCAGTACCAATACGGGGTGCCCTCGGCGCTGACGTTCCAGGCCAAAGCGGAGCCGCATGTGCCGCTGACCGAACAGCAACTGATGGACTACAAGATGCAGCGGGCCTTTCTCGGCGAGCGCGGGGAATCGGTGTGGGCGTTTCTGCTGCGCCTGGAATTCCGCGTGCGCTATTACCGGTTCTTCTTTCTGGCGCCGCTCTACCTGGCGCTGGCGGCATTTCCGACCGCGCTCGGCGAGCGCCGTTTCCGGTGGGTGGCGCTGACGCTGGCGCTGTTCGCCCTGGGGACGAACTTCTTTCCGGCGTTTCAATTGCACTACGTGGCCGCCGTAACCTGCCTATTTGTGCTGGTTTCGGTGGTCGGCCTGGAGCGCATATCGCGGCGGCTGCCGGAAGCCGCGCGGCTGGTGGCGCTGGTGTGCGTGGCGCAGTTCGTATTCTGGTACGGTTTGCACGCGTTGTTCGACACCGCGGAATGGTCGGCGGCGGTTCGCCGCTATGAGACCTGGGACTCGATCAACCACGGCAATCCGGAGCGCCGCATCTTCGTCAACCGGCAGCTCGAGGGCGTACCCGGGAAGGTACTGGTGTTCGTCCGCTACTCGCCGCGGCATATCTTCCAGGACGAGTGGGTGTACAATCGGGCGGCCATCGACGAAGCGCGGATCGTGTGGGCGCGCGACCTGGGCGATGCGGAAAACCGGCAACTGCTGCGGTACTATGGGGATCGGAGGGCGCTGCTGCTGGAACCGGATGCGCAGCCGCCCAGCCTGGCGGCATACCGGCCGGCGGCGCCATAGTCCGGAAAGAGTCGTCTGCGACCCAAATGAGTGGACGCTGAATGTCTCGAAATTCTTTACATGGGTGGGTACTGTAACGTCCCGGGTACTCCCGGCACTGCAATACCAGCGGTCTCCCCGGTACTATGAAATCGGGATGACGCAAACATCGGCACTGGCAGTTATCGGCATCGTGTTGCTGGCTGTCTGCGCGACGGTAATGCAGGCTGCCCGCGCCCTGGCGCGCGCCCGCATCCGCCGGCAGCAAAGGATGTTACGCATATCTTCCGTCGTCACTGGAATACAGGCTGATTCGCCGAGGGACCAGTTCTCCTAAGAGCAGCCGGAAAGCCGAGGCGCGGACTCACTGCCCGTGCATGCGCAGGCCGGGTGTGCTGGAAGTGCGACGTTAGCCCACTTTTCCTCAGTCTTCCAGGATCAGGTGCGCCAGTCCGTATTCGGCGGTGTGGGTCAAGGATAGCGAGATACGGCGTGCGCCGAGCTTTTCCGCGACCTGGGCCGCCACGCCATGCAGCCGCAGGGTGGGCTTTCCGGAAGGCAGGTTGGCGACCTCGAAATCCTGCCAGGTCACGCCGTGCCGCCAGCCGGTGCCGATGGCTTTCATGCCGGCTTCCTTGGCCGCGAAGCGCGCCGCAAAACGTTCGAAGCGGTTGGCCTTGCGCTCCACATAAGCGATCTCCGACGGGGTGTAGATGCGCTCGATGAAGCGCCGGCCATAACGCTCGATCAGGTGGCGCACGCGCGGCACTTCGGCCAAGTCCACTCCCGTGCCGACGATCATTTGATCTCCGCGCCGGAGGTGGTCAGGGTGAGCCGGCCGTGCTTGACGCCCTTGGTGCTGATCAGCGCGTCCGCTAGCGAGCGCACCGACCCGGCACGGCCGCGAAGCACGATGACTTCCAGGCACAAGTCGTGATCCAGGTGCACGTGCAATGTGGAAAGAACCGAGCGATGATATTCGTGCTGGATGCCCGTGAGCTTGGGGCCAAGCAGCCGCGCGTGGTGGTCGTAGACCAGGGTGACCGTCCCCACCACCTGGCTTTCCGGCGACTCCCAGGACTGTTCGACCAGTTCCTCGCGGATCATGTCGCGGAACGCCTCGCTTCGGTTGGTATAGCCACGTCCCGCGATCAAGCGGTCGAACCTCTCGAGCAAACCGGCGTCGATCGCGACTCCAATACGGCTTAGTTCACTCATTGTTACACATCGTAGCATTCGCCCGGCCGGGCAGGGCGTGGGTTAGCTTGCCGCCCTGGAGTTACTGGTAGTCCGGGCAAGCCAAAGCATGCCCTCCCAACCAAGAGATTATCAGGCCGGCTTGTTCTGCGCGACGCGCTTGCGGTGCTCCGCCCAACGCTTCTTCTGCGCGGCCGCGATGCGTGCTCGCGCAGAAACGCTCAGCACCCGCCTGACCGCCGGCTTGGCCGGCGCGGGGGCAACGGAAGCAAGAGGAACGCGCTTTCCCTTGAGCTGAGCTTCGATGCGGCGAATCTGCTCTTCGATCTTCTGCTTCTCCACCTGATAACCCACCAGGGCCATTTGCAGCGTGGTCGTATCCTCTTGACTTCTGCCTCTTGCCATAAAACTCTCCCGCACAACTATAACATATCGATTGCGAGCCTGTGTCAAGATTAGTATGACATTGCGGAGGCATACTGAAGGAATATGCGGGCACTGATTCAGCGTGTAACAGAGGCCAAGGTTAGTGTAGATGAAAGTACTATTGGATCTATACGTATGGGATTACTCGTATTTGTGGGTATAAGCCGCGCCGATACGACTCTTGATGCGGACTATCTGCTCGGGAAGTTGCTCGGCCTGCGCATCTTCCCGGACGCCGATGGCAAGATGAACCGCAACGTCGAAGAAGCCGGCGGAGCGCTGCTGCTGGTGTCGCAGTTCACACTCTATGGAGATTGCCGTAAGGGCCGCCGCCCTAGCTTCGATAACGCCGCGCCGCCCGAACAGGCGCTCGGGCTATATAACTACTTTGTGGAGTCAGCCAGGCGTGGGCCGGTGCGAGTCGAAACCGGAGTTTTCCAGGCACACATGCAAGTACACCTGATTAACGACGGCCCAGTGACCATCTGGATCGAGTCGGAACGTCCTGGCAGCCATGCCTGAGTGGCCCGGAGGTACTCTGAGCGCCAACCCAACTAATGCCGACCTAGGGCGCAGGAATTCTCCAAGCGGGGAGCTCTTACGGCCGGCTCCGGGGCTTACCGGCCTGTATCCGTTTCCCAAGGCTGACGCCTTGGGCTACTTTCTTACGCCCTTCGAGCTAAGAAGAACCTGCCGTGGCGAAACTTGCCCTTCTCCGGACGAGGCTTTTTTTCAGCGCCTATGGTAGCCGGCCCTACATCTATTGCCGGTTGAGGTATCTATCGTACAGTCGCGTCTGTTTGCCGCTAAGTTCGATTTCC
>JBAVIH010000095.1:0-1992 GCA_049686695.1 Bryobacteraceae bacterium
CCGTACGAATTCGCGCTGTACTACGACGTGTAAGCAAAAACCGTTTCCAGCCACGGATGAACACGGATCAACACAGATAAAAACCTCTAATCAGTTTTTTGGTTTTATCCGTGTTCATCCGTGGCCATGGTCCTTTTGCGGCTCGATGGGCGTCTGCCGCTACTCGATGGGAATCTCGAAATAGAATAGTTCCTTGCCGGATCGCGCTTCCGTCAATCCGCTCAGGTAGATGGTCGCGCCGTTTTGCACCTGGGTCTGGAAATACAGAAAGCCGCTGGCTGCCAGGCCCGGCGCCACCATCTGCGCCCCCAGTGCGCGGCCCTCGATTTCCCACGCCCCCAGCGGGTTCTTCTTCTTGATCGGTATCGGCATCGGTGGGGCGGCGCCCAAATCGGGCCGGTGAGGCGGGCGCGCGAATTTGACATCTCCGGGCGGAGTCGCGGTCACGCGGCCGCCGTGGGGGATGACGTACTCGGCGTTCATCTGGTCCAGCCGGATGCTCTCGCGGCTATCATTTTGAATCACCACCAGCACGGGCAGGACGCCATAATCGTACGGCACCAACCTGCCGAAGGCCGCCCGCACCTTGTCACCGGCGACGTACGTTTCCACGCCGATGGTTACCTGAGCGACGGTTTGGCGATGCGCCATGCTGGCTGCGGCGGGCGCATGGAAGGCTTGCTCCTTGTCCGCGGCGAGCGCCGCGGTTATACTCATTAAAAGAGCCAAACGTTTGAAAACAAAAGGCATTTATTCCCTCTACCGAGCCTGCCAGGCGTTGGCGATTCCCATTCTCCTATTGTATTTCCTGTACCGCGGCCTGCGCAGCCGCGCCTACTGGTCCAGTTTGCCGCAGCGCTTCGGCTTTCTTCCCGGCCCATTTAGTCAGACCAGTCCCGGCTCGATCTGGTTCCACGCGGTTTCGGTGGGCGAGGTTCTGGGTTCGCTCGACTTCCTCCGCCGCATCCGCGCCGAGTTTCCACAGACCCGGCTGTTCGTTTCCACGGGCACCATCGCCGGTCAAGCCACCGCGCGGAGCAAACTGGGGGAGTTGGCCGAGGGCGTTTTCTACGCGCCGGTGGATCTCGTGTCCGGCGTTCGCCGTGTGTTGCGCCGCCTGAACCCATCGCTGGTGATTGTCGCCGAGACCGAGATCTGGCCCAACCTCTTTCGGGAGGTGAAGCGGAGCGGCGCCGCGCTCGCCATCGTCAACGCGCGCATCTCCGACCGCGCCTACCCGCGGTACCGGCGGCTGGTCTGGTTCTTCCGCGCGGTGCTGCCGGCGGCCGATGCCATCCTGGCCCAGAGCGACGAGATCGGCCGGCGCTATCTCGCGATCGGCGCGCAGCCGGCTGCGGTGCGCACGGCGGGCAATTTCAAGTACGATTTCGATGCCCATCCGGCGGCGCCGGAATCGCCGGTGATGGCGTGGATCGATCGCCTCGGTCCCAAACAAGTCTGGATCGCCGCCAGCACCGTGCCGCCCGCCGCCGGCGATGCCGACGAAGACGCCGCGGTGCTCGAGGCTTACCGCGCTGTGGCCGCGCGCCACCCTGGCCTGCTGCTGATTTGGGCGCCCCGCAAGCCGGAGCATTTCGCCGCCGCGGCCGAGAAACTGGCGCGCGCGGGCATCCCGTTCGTCCGCCGCTCGCGGCTGGGCGAGGAACCGTCCGGCGATCTTCCAGGCGTGTTGCTGCTCGATAGCATCGGCGAACTGTCCGGCCTGTTCGCCTCCGCGCAGGTTGTGTTCATGGGGGGCACGCTGGCGGCGCGCGGCGGGCATAACATTCTGGAGCCGGCGCTGTTCGCGAAGCCGGTCATCACCGGTCCGCACATGGAGAACTTTCAGGCCATCGCCGATGAATTCCGCACCGCCGGCGCGGTCGTCGAAATTGCCCGGCCGGAAGAACTGGGCGATGCCGTTTCGATGCTGCTGGATGATCCGGAATCGGGCCGCCGCATCGGCGGCCGGGCGCTCGAGTGCGCGGAAGC
>JBAVIH010000096.1:0-21984 GCA_049686695.1 Bryobacteraceae bacterium
GGCACGGCTTTGTCCATAACATAGCCAGCGGGACCTTTCAGTCTATCGACGACCCGAACGGAATCGGAACAACCACCATCGACGGCATCAATGACAATGGCCAGTTGGTCGGCTTCTACGTAGACGCCAACGGTAACACCGACGGCTTCGAGGCTACCCCGGCGCCGGAACCGGCATCCCTGGCCCTGGCGGGCACGGCGCTTCTGGCCGGCATCGCACTGGCCCGCCGCAAGCGGCTATCGCGCCAGCAGCCGCTCTAGCGCGGGGCGCCGGACGCCAGCCCGTGGCGCTCCGCGTGGTCAGACACCATGAACCGCGTGCTGAGTGTCGCCTGATCGATAGCCGCGATACACTTCGCCACTTCGCGCGCCTCCAAGTACACTGTGCTGACACAAAGACGTGGCCGAGCGCTGGGGACGGGAGGTTGGGGCCGGCGTTGGGCCGCGGCAATACGACGGGCGGTGCCTAGTGTGGAAGTTCGCGTGGCCAGACTCCCACGCGCAACCTGCCTTGAGAACTACAATGTAGTTTAGAGATGAATGAGCGGCTCGAGAAGATACGGCAACTTCTGAGCGAACTGGAAGATGAGATGGCAGCCGGGGAAGCACCTATCGGCGACCGTGATTTCCCCGGCCTGGAACTACCTCTCATCATTCAGGAGATCGTTGACGATCTGCAGCCGCTCTTGTCTCCATACGAAGCCGCATTCTACTGGCACCTCCTCCGCCACTCGTTGGCCGAGAACGGCAAGCCTCTCCTGCGAGTCAGCACGAGGGGCCTTCAAAGGGGTGTGGTGAAGTCTTTTCGCGCCGGGGCGATCTCGCTCCGGACCGTGCGTGAAACCTTGGCGGCTCTGGAGGCTCTTGGGGCTATTCGGAAAGAGGGTGAACCAAATCGGGACGGCACGCCATATCGAGTGCTCATCCCGGATGAAATTGAAGCTTCCCGGAGATTCCGCGCTGAACGGACAGCGATAGAACCAAGACCTGAGATTGCCGCCGCTGATATCGACTGCTACAACATCCGAGAGAACCGCATCAAAGTGTACGAGCGGGACGCCTACAAATGCCGCTATTGCGAGAAGCAGCTTACCCGATTCACCGCCACTCTGGATCACGTCACATCCGTGGCGGAGGGTGGCGACAACAGCTTTGGCAATTTGATTACGGCGTGCTTGAACTGCAATTCCCGGAAGCACAAGCGGCCTGTCGGAGACTTTCTTGCGGAACAATGACGAGGCAATCTACGTGTGACAAGCTGCTGCTCGGTTTTGTCGGAACACAGCATGAATAGCGAGTGGGTGAAGACGGAGATCGCCCACGCGCGGCAAAAGGAGCTGAACGAGGGGCGCCGGGTGCTTTTCCCAATCAGCCTGGTGCCATTCGCGAGGATTCGGGATTGGAAGTGCTTCGATGCCGACACCGGCAAGGATTCGGCTCGCGAGATCCGGGATTACTTCATTCCGGACTTCTCCAACTGGAAGGACCACGACCCATACGCTAAAGCCTTCGAACGGTTGTTGCGTGACCTGAAAGCGGGGCGGGCGGAAGGCACCAGGGTTACTCCATAGCGACGCCGTGCTCTTGCGGCGATCCACGGAGCTTACGCCCCGTTTCGGGGCTTGGCATTTGCGCATCCCGGTTCCGCACGGCTCGCGCCGTGGGCTACTATCTTTCGCCCTCCGGGCTCGGTCCTTCCCGTGCCCGATCCTCCGGGGAGGGACGGGGATGCCAGCCACTTGGCGTGCCTCGCAGAGGGACGCAGGCGCTCACGAGGCAGAGCACCTTCAGCGCTTCGGGGAGCCGTCGCCCGTACAGAAGCGCAACATGCGATTGCACCTCTCGCCTTTTTCAAGGCGCGGACCGCATTGGCGTCGCGGCTTTGCGTCCTCCCGTGGAGTTTCTCACTTTGTGCTGAGAGTTTTGGGCGCGGCGGTCCACGATCTTACCTAAAGGTCCCGCCCGCGAGCCCGGAAGGGCGAAAGATAGTAGCCCACGGCGTAAGCCGTGTGGAATCACGTCGCGGTAATACAGAGCCCCGGAACGGGGCGTAAGTCCTATGGCGCACAGCTTCGCTTCCCTCCTGATTCACGCTATCTTCTCCACCAAGAACCGCGCCCCTGACTTGTCGCCCGAGATCGCCGGCCGCCTCTTCCCTTATATGGGTGGCATTGTCGGCGAGCGAGACGGTGTTTCGCTGATCATCAACGGTCCGGCAGATCACGTGCACCTGCTCGTGTCTGTTCCGACGAAGGAGTCGGTGGCCGAACTGCTGAGAGTGGTGAAAGCCAATTCGTCGCGCTGGATACACGAACAGTTTCCGGCCCAAAAGGGATTCGGCTGGCAGGCCGGATACGCTGCCTTCAGCGTGAGTGGCTCCCGAGCGGCTGACGTGACGGACTACATCGTCGGGCAACAGGAGCACCATCGGAGGATGTCGTTCCAAGAGGAGCTTCTGACATTCTTGCAGAAGCACGGCATCACATACGATGTGCGCGATTTGTGGGGCTGAGACGGGTCTTACGCCCCGTTCCGGGGCTCGGCATTTGTGCATCCCGGCTCCACACGGCTTACGCCGTGGGCTATTGGCTTACGCCCCGTTCCGGGGCTCGGCATTTGTGCATCCCGGTTCCACACGGCTTACGCCGTGGGCTATTGGCTTACGCCCCGTTTCGGGGCTTGGCATTTGCGCATCCCGGTTCCGCACGGCTCGCGCCGTGGGCTACTATCTTTCGCCCTCCGGGCGCGATCCTTCAGAGAGTACAAAGGGGTCAATCTCCTGGCGGGCGCTCCGCGAACCGTCTCGTGAATCTACGATTTCCGATACGTGGCGCTGCAGGTATCGGTCTCCCACAGGCGGACGAATTGGATCGACACGCCGGAGCGCGCCGGCAGAGCCGCTTCGACTTCGTCGTAAATGAAGCGGGCCATGTTCTCGGCCGAGGGGTTCAGCCTGTCGAACGGCGGAAGATCGTTGAGCCACTGGTGATCCATGCGGTCGATTACGGCGTGGACGGCTTTCTTCAGCTCGACGAAATCCACCAGCAGGCCGATCTCATTCAGCGTCTCGCCGGCCAGCGATACCTGGCAGCGGTAATTGTGCCCGTGCACGTTTTCGCACTTGCCGCGGTAATTGCGCAGGGCGTGGCCGGCGGCGAAGGTCTCTTCTATGGTCACTTCAAACACTGAAAAAAGTCCTCCAGGTGCCTGATTTTCCGAACGAAGAGCGGGTCCAGGGGGACCCGCGCAGACCGGGGGGTCTGCCCCACAAGATGACTTCAAACATCGAAAAAATCCTCCACGTCGTCCAGGCTGGTGGTGAACCGGTAATTCGGCAGGCTGTCGAAAAACACCTGGCCGTAGCGCTTCTGGGTGATGCGGTTGTCCAACAGCACGAGCACCCCGCGGTCCGACTTGCTGCGGATCAAGCGGCCAAACCCCTGCTTCAAGGCGATGGCGGCTTGCGGAATCTGGTAATCGTAAAACGGGTTGCCGCCGCCGGCGCGGATGGCCTCGATGCGCGCGTTCACCACCGGATCGTTGGGCACCGCGAAAGGGAGTTTGTCGATGATGACGCAGCTCAGTTGATCGCCCGGCACATCCACGCCCTGCCAGAAGGACGAGGTCGCGAACAGCACCGAGTGGGGCGTGGAGCGGAACTCCTCGAGCAGCGCCGTGCGTGGGCCGGTGCCCTGCAGCAGGGTCGGGTAATCGATCTCGAGAGACACCCGGTCATAGACCAGGCGCATCTGCTGATAACTGGTGAAGAGGACGAACGCGCGGCCGCGGCTGTGTTCCAGGATACGGACCACTTCCTCGGCGGCGGCCTTGGTGAAGGCCGGACTGCGCGGCTCGGGCAGATGCTGCGCCACATACAGCAGCGCCTGCTTGTGATAATCGAAATGCGGCGCGACCACCAGCGTGCGCGGATTCCTGACGCCCAGCCGCCCTTGTACGTAATCGAAGCTGCCGGCCACAGCCAGGGTGGCCGAGGTCAGGACCACGGTTTCCACCTGGTCGAACAGGCGCTCGGAGAGAATGCCGGAAACCTCGATCGGGGTGGCTTGCAGGAAGCAGCCGCGGCCGCGCTTTTCCACCCAGAAGACGTACCGTTCGTCGTCCGCCTCGAGGAGGAAACGCAGGCCCAGCGCCAGCTCCTGGTTGCGCCGCGCCAGCGGGATGACTTCTTCCGGCGGATTCTGGAGCAGCTTGAGGTGCGAGCCCACCAACTCCAGGGTGACCATCAGGTTTCGGTAAACCTCGTCGTTCTCCTCGCGAAAAGCTTCGCGGCCCTGGAACGCCACGCGCCGCTCCTGTTCGCCGAACAGGCCGAAGAACCGGTCGGCGAGCTGGCCGAGGCGCTCCAGCACGCGGTCGAGCTCGGGCGTGCCGAATTGCTTCATGCGGCCGACCACGGCAATGTCGCGGCGCAGTTCCTCGAAGCGGTAACTGCTGACGGAGACGCCGAAGTACTGCCCCGCCACGTCTTCGATCTCGTGGGCTTCGTCGAAAACCACCGCGTGATACTCGGGCAGTACGCCGCCTTCGCGGTTGTCGTCGCGCAGCGCCAGGTCGGCGAAAAACAGGTGATGGTTGACGATGACGATGTCGCTCTCCGCCGCACGCTGGTGCATCAGGGTGAGGAAGCAGCGGGCGAAGTTCGGGCATTTCTGGCCGGAACAGAGCTCGGCGCGGGCATCCATCTTAGCCCACGCGGTGGAAGACTCGGGGAGGGTCTCGATCTCCGCGCGGTCGCCGAACTCGGTGGTCTTTTCCCAGGCGCGGATGATTTCGAAATCGGCGACCTCTTCCAGGCCGGCGAACACGGCCTGCTTTTCGCCATCGTAGATTTTCTGCCGGCAGGCGTAATTGTTGCGGCCCTTCATGTAGCAGACTTTGAGCGGCCGCTCGAAATGCCGCTGGAGGAACGGGACATCCTTGAAAAAAAGCTGCTCCTGCAGATTCTTGGTGCCGGTCGAGACCACGATGCGCTTGCCGGAAGCGAGCGCCGGCACCAGGTAGGCGAGAGTCTTGCCGGTGCCCGTGCCGGCCTCGACGATCAGGTGCCGCTTGGCGGCCAGCGCCGCTTCGACGGCTTCCGCCATCTCCACCTGCCCGGCCCGGTATTCGTAATTGGGATGCCACTGGGCCAGCGTGCCGTGAGCGGAAAAGAATTTGCGCGCGCCACTGGTGCGGGCCTGGGTGGGCATGGGGATGACTTGATTGTAGCAAGCGCCCGGAATGGACCCTTTACAGCGGCACTTGGCGAAGCAGGGCCGGAAACGCAGCCTGCACGAAGGCGGTGCCGGTCTGCTCCGCCGCATCGATGCCGGCCGGTCCAACGGGGACCATGATCCGCACCAGGGTGGTATCGCTGCGCCGGTAACGAATGGAATCCACCACCGCCCAAAACTTGGCGGCGTACTCGCTGGCAATCACCCGGTTGTGGCTTTGATACCAGTACAGGGTCACGCTACGCTCATCCCCGTGCTCGACCACGTAACGGTTCACGGTGATCGGCGTATCCCAACCCGCGACGCCGATGGAGATGAAATCCGACTTGAGCGGCTCCCAACCGCCGCCGGGCAGGCAATTCTTGGGGGAGTGCGGGGCCTGGCCGTAGCGCTGCGTTCGAAAGTAGGCGATGTACAGGCCGGCCACCGCCTTGGTGCTCTGGTTCATATAGAGGCGGTTGAGCGTGTCGTCCGCCTTGAGGAATTCGACCGTGGCCTGATCGACCGGGAAATCGCGATAAATCACCCAGTCGCCGATCACGGAAGGAAACAGCAGCAGCGGATCCACCGGTGGCACGGTCTCCGTGCGCGACGCGAAGGCATAGAACGCCAGCGCCTCCAGCAACAGGACCAGGGTTACCACGCGCACGTACGGGTTCGTCGTCATATTCGCGCCCGCCTCCGGCTAGCGGCAAATCCGATTACCAAAAGAATGGCCCGATGAAAGAGAAACAGGATCACCCCAGCGGCGAGAAAGATCGCCATGCCGGTCGACTCGTGGAAAAAGCCTTCGGCGAGGTCGCCGCGGACCTGCGAAAGGATGCCGGTCACCATCACGCGTCCGGCGTTGGCAATCAAAGCGACGGGAATGGTGGCCAGAAACAGCACGATCCGCAGCCAGGTTCGCTTCTCGAAGAAATAGCCGTACACCAGAGAGAGAAACGTGAGCGAAAGCAGGGAACGGATGCCGCTGCAAGCTTCCACCACGGAAAGCTGCTGGCCGGGCAGATCGAGGATGTTGCCTTCGCGCAGCACCGGAATGCCGATGGTGAGCAGGCCCGCCGCCGCCATGCGGGTAGCCAGGAGCTGGAGCGGGAAGGTGAGGGTGTTGTAGACGACGGCCGGAATGGGCACCATCAGGAACAGCAGAAACAGGGGAAACGCCAGTTTGCGCAGCACCGGCGTGCCGCCCACCGTCCACACCACGCCAATCAGGGTAACCACCAGCGCGGTCCGCGCCGTAAACAGCTCCACTCCCAAGGTGCCGATGAGAAGCTGCAGGCCGCCCCAGACGACTAACAGGAGGCCCCACCAGGTGGGCCGCAGTTCGGTGGCCAGCAACTCCCGGCGGCGCTGCCAAACGATGTAACCGACCACCAGGGGGACGAAGAACCCGTGGCCCATGTCGGGATCGATCCACCACTGGAGGACGAGCCGGTGGAGGACTGCCGCGTAGCAGACCAGCAGCGCCACTGCGAGCCAGACGATGGCCCCCCAGGTCACGCGCGTCTTTGGCGTTGGGATCATAAGGCCTCCGCCTATCATAACAACCCTCGCCGGGCCGCCGCGCCAAATGGCCGAAGACATCAAAAGATAAACAGGGGCGATTGGATGTATACTCACTGTTTCCGTCGTTGTGGCGGCGCCATCGGGCTGCCGCGGAGTTGCGCAACGAACACGGCACATGAACATTCCGAGGAACTTCGCTATCTGTCTGCTGGCCGCCGCCACCGTTCTGCCGGCGCTCGCCTCGCCGGTTAACTACGAGATCACCTTTGACGTCTCAGCCAGTCTTGTTTCGGGTTTCCCATCTCCGTCCGGTTCCTTCACGTATGACCCGAGCGTGGGATTTTCGAATTTCATCGTGGACTGGGGAGACGCCACGTTCGACCTCACGGCCTCGGCAAACGCGCCCGCGCTGGCCGTCGATCCCGCAACGGGGTGCAGTTCCGGCGGTTCCAACTACCAGTATGGATTCCTCCTCATCACCCAATCCGCCACCGGCTGCGCGGCGGGGTATGTGTGGGACGGGGAATACCACGGCGCCGTGGGCGACGGCACCCAGGGCTTCGCCGAGTTCTTTTTCATCCTCGGGGTCGATGCCGCCCAGGACGAGATCGCCGCGGCTGATTCCTTTCCCGCTGACCTGTCGACCCCTTACAACGACGCAGATGGCACTTGGACCGTCACAGCGGAATCCTCACCCACGCCAGAACCGGGCACGATCAGTCTGATGTCGATCGGAACCCTAGCCGTCACCGCCATGCGGACCTTTCGCCGGCGGTGAGGTCCGTGCCACTGAGAGAACCGGCGGCAAGACCGCCGGTGTTGCAAGGGCCGTGCATGCGCTGCCCCTACTGGGTGAGGGCTTTCCAGCGGTTCTTCAGACGTTCCCAGAAGCTCTGCGGAGCCGCGGGTGCGGTTGGCGGGACGCCGGCTGCGGCGGCCGCTCCGGAGGCCGCCGGCGGCGTGTAGACCGGCGGCGTCGCGGGGCAGTCGCCTTCCGACGCCAGGCGAATCCTGCCGGACGACAGCACATACTCGCGCCGCACCCGGTGGCCCGCGCGATTCACCACGCAGAGCGAAAAGCCCGGGGCGGTTTGCCCGTCCGCGCCCGAGGGTTTCGCCAACACGGGCAAGTAGCCTTCCAGGTTCCGCTCCACGTGGCTGGTTTCGTACCGGTGATGGCGAAAGCTCCAGACGAACACGCGAAAGCTGTCGAAGTCGTAATCGTGAACGCCGCTGGCAACGGTGGTCCACAGCCAGATGGTTTTCCGCTCATCGTGGTCGGAGAGTTGGCCGAGTGAGAAATACGAAACGATGCGATGTCCCTCGGCATATTGGGCCACTTCGTCCGGGATGGCCATCGAGACGTGGCGGGTCAACACCCATCCCGCTTGCCCGGTCGAAACGCGCACCAGGCTCCAGTAATCGAGCGCAGCCGGGGGCCGTTCGGCCGGTTCCTCGGGCTCGGGCGCGGGCTCATTCGAATCCCTGCCGGACAACTCGAGCCAATTGGCCGGCGGCGGGGGCGGCTTGGGCATGGGAGGCAGCGGGATCTTGCCCGGAGGCTCTTCTTTTTTCTTGGGCGGTTTCTTCGGCGGTGGAAAGACCAGCGGCGCTCGAGGCAGGTCCGTGCGCGGCAGGGGAATGGTGGCCAGCACGTCGAACTTCTCGCCGGTCCGGATCTGCAGAAAGCTGGGCGCGGCGCGCGATGGCTGCGTGTGAGCGTTCAAATCGCTGTAACTGGAGGCCTGGCCTTGCGACGGCATTTTGGCGGCGCGTCCGGCAAGTTCCTGCAGGCTGGCCATGTCCGAAGCGGCCAGCAACTGGCGCGCTTCGGTCCATCCCTCCGCCCCGCCCGGCGTGCGCACGCGGATCAGGATCCTCCGCCGCGCCAGAATCTCCAGCCGCTCGCCATGTTTCACGGTGGCCACGGCGGGAGATTGCGGAGAGAGATCGGCGTGAATTTTGAGTGTGGCCGGTCCCACGAAGGCCTGCCCGATGGCGGGCGCGTGTGCCGCCGGGCCGGAGCGGCATCCCGTCCATAGCAGCAGCGCAGCCACCATACTGACCGTGTTGATCGACCGGCAACGCACCTATCGTGATTCTAGTCGAGCGGCCGAACCGTTTCACCTGCGATGCCGACTCCTCCGCGCGGCGTCCATCGCGGTTGCCCAAAATCGAGAAGCGCGCTACGATGTTCGGCGCCAAGCAAGTGCGTGGCGGCCGAGGCCGATTCAGCCGTGGGAACGAGGAAATAACGACATGCAGTTTGGAATTCACTCGCTGTTGTTCCGGGAGACGTTTCTGGAGAAAGACCTGTCCTTGCTCGACAAATGCAAAGGGCTCGGGTTCGACGCCGTCGAGATCATTCCGTTCGACCCCGACGGTTTTCCGGCGGCGAAGGTCAAGGCCGCCGCGGCCGATCTCGGCCTTACCATCAACACCGGTTATGGCATGCCGGATCGGTACAATATCATCTCGCCCGATCCCGCGATCCGGCGCAATGGCGTCGAGTTCGCCAAAAGACTCATCGATCTCAGCAACGAAGCCGGGGCGAAGATCCTGACAGGGCTGATTCACTGCGGCTGGGGGTACCTGACGGGCAAGATGCCTACCGCCGACGAGTGGAAGTGGGGCGTGGAAGGGATGCGGCAAATCGGCGGTTACGCACAAGAGACCTCCGGGCTGGTGATGGGCATCGAGGGGGTCAATCGCTTCGAGAGCCACTTCATCAACACCGCCGCCGATGCGGTCCGGTTTGTGCAGGACATCGGCCTCCCGAACGTGAAGGTTCACCTCGACACATTCCACATGATCCGCGAGGAGAACGACATCCCGGCCGCGGTGAGAGCGACCGGCCGCTATGTGGGCTACGTGCACGCCTGCGAAAACCAGCGCGGCATACCGGGGACCGGCATGGTCCCCTGGGTTCCTTTCTTCGAGGCGCTGAAGCAGATCGGCTACGACGGATGTGTAACCATCGAGTCGTTTGATCCGGGTCTCGAAAGTGTGGTCAAGCTGTGCTGCATTTGGCGGAGGCTGGCCGATTCTCCCGAGCAGCTTGCCACCGAGGGGCTCAAGTTCATCAAGGGCGTCTACGGGCGAGTGTACGGGCCAGGGGCTGTGGCAGCCGCCTGAACTGGTTACTGATACAAGGTGCTTTCGAAAACGGATGTATAAGCGGTCGCGAATCCGAAATCGAGGCCAGTCGCGCTGAAGCTCACGGGGTTAGTGAAATTGCCGACCGTGATCCCGCCGCCGGCCACGGGCAGCGCCAGCAAGACACTAGGGGGGACGGTGAACGTTCCGGCGCCCACCGGGGCGTCGCAAGTGAAGTATACGGTTGCCCCGACGGTGCTCGCACTACCGGCGATTTGAACGTAAGTGTCTGCGTCCCCCCCGGTCCAATCGATCGTCACGCCTTGGGCGCGGGTGATCGCGGCGGCGGCACTCGGGTTGGTCCAGATTAACGGATTGGGAAACTCGAGCGTCGCCGGGAATGCCTGCACGTCCGTTCCACCCAGGCCGTTGAACGTGAATTCTCCGCCGGTGGCAGGAATAAACCCGGACATCAAGGCGGCGGTGTACAGCCCGGGACCCGACGGTATGGTACTCAGGGCTTGCATGCCGTTTGGTCCGGTTACGGTTACGGTGCCCGGATTCAGGCCTTGCAATTGAAATGGGTTGGTGGGAGCCGGAGGCGCCTGCTGGTAGACCACGCAACTTCCCGGCGACGGCAGGGTATTGTCGAGGTAGGCAAAGAGCGACGCCCCCGGGATGGCGTCGAACTGCGCGCTGGCAGTCTTGCCGGTTCCCGTCGTGTTCGTAATCGTGGCCAGGGAGAGAGACCCGAATTTCACCAGGGCGTGGCTGGACAGCGCGGCAGCCGTAGCCGAGTTGACCTCTTGCAGCGGGTCGCTGCACGCGCCGCCATTCGAGGTGATCGGAATCGTCACCGTATTGCTGAGCACGGCACTGTTGCCGCTGCCGCTCACCGCCACTACCGATACCGCGCAGCCTGTGGGTACGTTTTGCGGGATGGTTACGTCGATTTGGTCCACACCCTGATAGTGCGACCGCCCCTGGTACGCGATGGGCACTGGAACGCCGCCGATGAAGAGTTGATTGATGTAGTTGAGATTGTCGATGCTGACGGGCGGGTCGCGGTCGTCGTTGTTCGTATCGGGCCCGACACCAGAGCCCCAGAAGACGACGGTCTGGCCGGGTTTCGCCGATCGAATGCACTTCCTGGTATCGTCGCGGTCGGCATCGCAACTGGGATCGACCAGATAGCCATCGCCGTTGTCGGTCACCGCCGCCAGGCCGCTGCCCGACGAATAGTAGGTATCGAATCCGAAGGCGCTCTGCAGCAGGATGGCGTTGTAGATCGGGCTGGTCGTGCGGTTGTATGTCACCTGGATGGCGGCCAACGCCGCCGCCGTCGTTTTGGAGGGGAGCACCGCCGCAATCGCGGTCGGAGTGGCGTAATAAAGCGCAGCCTGCGTAGGCACGCCAGCCACGGTGACCGTTACGCTGGCGCCGTTGAGGGTCAGGGGCAGGGGCTTGCCGGGGTCCTGCAAGGGAAACGCCTGGCTTGCGGGGTCCGCCAATCCGGTGCCGAGAATGACGAACAAGCTGCCCGGAGCAATGCCGTAATTCGGGAGGTTGGGCAGGATGTAGCTGTAGTTATTCTGCACCAAGGTGATGGCCGGCTGGGCCGCCAACGGGAGGCCGGCGAAAGGTAGCGCCAGCACAACCGTGGCACCGCCCAAGAGCAGGTGAGCCTTCATCGTATTTCCTCCGCAACTATTCGCTTAGATGCGTGAGCTCTTACGCGAGTCGATCTCACTTCGTAGTGTACTCCACTGTTTGGCCTGGTCATCCGCACCTTGCGGCGGGACACCCCGGACCATGTGCGTTTCATAACAGTCCGGTTGCGCCGGCAATCCGTCATGATGACCAATTCCCGTTGCCTTTTCTTTTCGTCCAAATGGCGCAAGGCGTAACGGAAGTTGGGGTCCAGGTCGGACCACGCCAACTCGGATTCCACCAAAACTCCAGACTCTCTCGAGCTATTCCCGGGGGTGTGTTCCGGGAATCCGCGGCACTCGAGATTGCCAATTGCTTTCCCAACAGAGCTGTGGCATTCTCATGTTCGTAAGCTTGTGGAAAACCTGCTGCTGGATGTTCGTTATGCGCTTCGCGTGCTTCGGAAGTCTCCCGCGTTCGCGTTGGTAGCCTTACTCACTCTGATGCTGGGGATTGGGGCAAACGCGGTCGTTTTCGGAGTGCTGAATGCGGTGCTGCTGCAACCGCTCGATGTGAGCGACCCACAGAGCCTGTATCAGATTCGCCATAAGCAGTGGATGATCGGACGGCTGCTGACTACGTCGTATCCCGCGTTTGAGGATTTTCGGCGGCGAAACACCACCTTCAGCGGGATGGCCGGGATTTATGGATATTCTCATGCGGCACTGAGCTGGCGTAACGCGGTGAGGCAGGTCCACGGCGATGCGGTCACCGGCAACTATTTCGATCTGCTGGGCGTGCAGCCGGAGGTCGGACGGTTCTTCCACGCGGCGGACGAGCAGGGCCCGGATTCAGCGCCGTATGTGGTGTTGAGCGATGCTCTGTGGCGAAACATGTTCGATGCCGATCGGAGCGTGGCCGGGACGACCGTGGAGCTCGACAAGCATCCGTTTACGGTGGTTGGCGTGGCGCCGGCGCGGTTCCACGGCACCGAGCGGTTTGTGTGGCCGGACTACTGGATGCCCATCGTGATGGAGGGGACGGATTTCCTGCATAGCCGGACGTCCGTCGCGGTTACGGTGATTGGCCGGCTCAAACCGGGCGTGACAGCGCGGTGGGCGACGGACAATCTGAATGCGATTGCGGCCGAGCTGGCGAGGGAGTATCCGGAGACCGACGAAGGACAGCCGCTGCGGCTGATCCATCCGGGACTCTACGGTGACGACGGTGATGTGATTCGCGGATTTCTTTGGAGCGTGACCGTGCTGGCGCTGCTGGTGCTGGCGGCGGCATGCGCGAACCTGGCAACTCTGTTCGCGGCGCGCGCGGCGGATCGCAACCGGGAACTGGCGCTCCGTGTGGCCCTTGGATCGAGCCATTGGCGGCTGGTGCGGCAACTGTTGACCGAGGCGGTGTTGGTATCGCTGATGGGCGGAGCAGCGGGGCTGGAGGGTGCGCGGCTGCTGTTGGGTGTGTTGAACCGCTCGCAGCCGTTCGTTGGCGCGCTGACAGTAAGCGTGGATGCGCGTGTGTACCTGGCAGGTCTGGCATTGACACTGGGAAGCGCGCTGTTGTTCGGGATGGTTCCGGCGTGGCAGACGTGGCAGAGCAGTCCGTTGCAGATGATGAGGAGCGGACCCGCCGATGCGATGCACCTGCGCCGGTTTGCCCTGCGGGACCTGTTGTTGGGCGCGCAAATCGCAATCTGCACGCTGCTGGTAACGGCCTCGCTGGTGGCGGTGCGCGGCATGGTGCGCGCGCTCGACGCGCCGCTGGGTATCCAGCCGCAGGGCGCGATGCTGGCCGATTTGGACCTGAGCGAGGCGCGGCGGGCAGGCAACGTGACGGCCGAGAAAGAGAAAGCGGTGATTGAGGCGATGCGGAGCATCCCCGGTGTGACGGCCGTGGGTACGGTGAACCGCACGCCCTTCACCGGCGGGTTGCATGGGGTTCCGGTTTTCCGGCCGGGGACGACGGAGTTCAAGCTGGACAATTCCGTGCTGGCGCCGTACGTGTTTACGATGTCGCCGGGATACCTGGAGGCGGCCGGCACTCGGCTACTGGGCGGGCGGGATGTCTCCTGGCATGACACCACAAAGACGCCGCATGTGGCGATCGTGAACGAAACCTTCGCGCGCAAGATGTGGGGTGAAACGCCGGCGATCGGACAGCGCTTTATTGTGTCGGGCAATCTGACGGAGGTAGTGGGCGTGGCTGAGGACGGCAAGTATCACGACATGCAAGAGTCGCCGCAGCCTGTGGTGTATGTCTCGTTGTCGCAAAGCGAGCAGAGCGAAACGGTTTTCGTGGTGCGGTCGCGGCGGGCGCCGAATGAGACGGCGGCGGCGCTTGCACGCACACTGAGCGGCATCGCGCCGAATGTGCCAATTACGGTTCAAAGCTGGCCCGACGCGCTGGGGGATGTGCTGTTCCCGGCACGGGCGGCGACAGTGGCACTGGGCGTGATGGGCCTGCTGGCGGCGATGCTGGCGGTGACGGGCATCTTCGGCATGGCGGCCTACAGCGTGAGCCGGAGGACGAAGGAGCTGGGCATCCGCGTGGCATTGGGCGCGCGCAGGACGCACGTGATGAGCGCTGCGGTGGGGCGGCCAATGGTGCTGCTCGGCGTGGGATCGGTGGTGGGTCTGCTGTCGGGGATTTTCGCGAGCCGCCTGCTGGGGCAGATCGTGTATCAGGCGAATCCGAGCGATCCGGCGGTGCTGGGCGGGACGGTGCTGACGATGGCACTGCTCGGCATTGCAGCGTCCGCCATTCCAGCCCGGCGAGCGCTTGCCGTCGATCCATCCAAACTCATGCGGGAAGAGTGACGCCGGCGAATCGCCACTTGGTGCGCGTGTAGGCAATCCGAAAGCCCTCACGCTCGGCATTGCGCTGGGAGTTGCTGGCCGCCTCGGCCACCATCATCGCCAGATCGCAGCCACAGTCGAAGGCGTAACGCATGCGCGCTTCCAGCAGCGCCGCTTGCAGCCCGCGGCGGCGCATCTCCGGAATCGTAGCTGCGCCGGCGAACAGCGCCACGCCCTCGTGGATGCAGAGCGCGCCGGCGGCGCCGGGTTGGCCGTCAAACTCGGCCAGAAAACACACGCACTGGTCGCGAGCCGACGAGATGGCGCCGGCCTGTAACACGAAGTCCAGAAGTTCCGGATGTTCGTGTGTCCAACCACGCGCGCTTATGTTGGTCCAGAGTTGCGTTTCTTCCGGGCCTATCACGCGCACCCCGATATCAGCGGTGTCCGCCACCGCGGGCTTCTCGACAGGCCGATACAGGACATTGCCGATCTCGACCGGTCTGTACTGGCGCGCACATAGTAAGTCCAGCGCCGGGACTCCGGCCAGCGGACTCACCTCATGGAACACAGGCGCGCCGCGATCCAGAAAGAAACGCTCGATTGTATCCAGCGAGGCCGCGCTCAGTTCCTCGAAGATGCCAAGTCCGAAAGTCTGAGTAACGGGCGAGTCGATGCCGTCGAAGACCGCGTATGCTCCGGCGCACTCGATCCAGCCGGCGCCACTCGAGGGGAACAACCGGCGCCGGGCCGCCGCGAACTGAGCGCATGCGTACCCCTCCGCGCGCTCCAATCGTCTGGCGAGTGCGAGATCGGAAAACACCATTCGTGTCTGCTATGGTATACGCCCGGGGTGTTCGCGGCAACTCGGACGCGCCGCCGTCTAACTCTTGAGCGTCACCTTGTAAACCAGCGCCTCGGGCGACGGCGCAGAGTGCGGCGCCGAAATGGATAGCGCGTCGTCACCCTGCTTCCATTCGAGCTTTTCGCCGCTGCCGAGCAGCGCGATGGATTCGATGGGCCGGTCGAGCAGCCTGGCGGCTTTGCCGAGCGACTGGACGCGCAATTCCTGCGTGGGCACGCCGAGCTCGATGACGTAGAGGGCGTCCTTGCGCGTCGTAAAGCGAACGTCCTCGGCGGTGACCGGCTTGCCTTTTCCCTCGTTGAAGCCCTGCGCGCGCAGCGGCGCGCCTTGCGAGGCCGGACCCTCGCCGAAAACCTTCCAGGGGCGGGTCCCGAAGATGCTTTCGCGATTGATCTCCATCCAGTGGGCGATTCCCTCGACGACCGCGACCTCATCGGAATCCAAAGTGCCATCGCTCCTGACGGGTACGCTCAGCAGCAGGTTGCCGTTCTTGCTGACAACGTCGGCCAGAGTGTGCACCACGGTAGCGGTGGTCTTATATTTGTGCTGCTCGAAGATTCTCCGGTCGTAGTGCCAGTTGCCGATGCAGGTGTCGGTTTGCCATGGCTCGGGTTCGATGGTGGAACTTTGGCCGCGTTCGATGTCCCAGACCATCGCCTTGCGCTGTAGATCCTTGAGTTGTTTCCCATTGATCACTGCTTCCAGGTTCCCCCCGTGCAGTTTCATATTGCTGTTGTACAGGTGGGCGGCGAGCCGCAGGCCTGCATCGCTGATGGGATAGAGAGGCAGCGCATCGTCATCGTAATAGACCAGGTCGGGATGGTACTTATTGATGAGATCGGCGGTGCGGTTATAGAAGCGTTCGCAATAGGCCACGTCCGGAATGCTGGCGCCGATGTCAGTGGCCCAATCCCATAGCTTGGACGTATCGGCGACTTTGCCGGGGGTGTGGTTCTGGGCATAGAGATCCTGCGGGTCGAGCCCCTCCCACCATTTGCCTTTGCCGTCGGCCTTAGTCAGTTTTCCATCGTAGGGGACGCCCGCGAAGGGGCCGCTCTTGTCGGCGCCTTGCGCCACCTCGTACCACATCCAGGCATGCGAGGAGTGAACGCTGACGCCGAATCGCAGGCCTTGCGCGCGGGCGGCGCGGGCCCAACCGCCGATCAGATCTTTCTGGGGACCGATCTGCACCGCGTTCCAGGGCTGATACTGGCTGTCGAAGTTGTCGAAATTGTCGTGGTGGTTGGCCAGGGCGCCGAAATACTGCGCGCCGGCGCGCTTATAGAGACTGATGAGCTTGTCGGGATCCCAATTCTCCGCCTTCCACCGATGGATCACGTCCTTGAATCCGAACTGGGAAGGATGGCCGTAATGTTCCAGGTGAAACTTGTAATCTTCATTGCCTTCGATATACATGCTGCGGGCGTACCAGTCGCCATGCTCCGGCTGGCACTGTGGGCCCCAATGGGCCCAGATGCCGAACTTGGCATCGCGGTACCAGTCGGGCGTCCGGTATTGCTGCAGCGATTCCCAGGTGGGCTCGAACTTGCCCTTGGCCATGGGTTCGACTTTATCGCCAAGCGGCGAAAGAAATTGCGGTCCGGCTATCCCGCGCCGTGCATGCAACGCGAACAGGCCCGCGGACATGGCTGCGATTGCTTGACGTCGGTTCAGTCTCATGGTGATGCTTCTCCAATCAATGGTTAAAGTATCACCTCGCACGCACGCCGGGTCGAGCCCGCGTCCGGTGGCTATGCGCGGCCGGGAAAGAGAAGCTGGCCGAGAACCTCGCTCTTGCCGATATTGGCTTCCACGAACTCGGCGCCCGTGGCCGTGATCACGTAGTCCTGGTTATCGGCCGCGCTCACGAACCCCTTCGCGCGCAGGAACCACATCGTGAAGCTCAGGTACTCGCGCGGGAACGCCATGCGGTGTTCGAGAAAGAGCAGCGAAACCGCGGGACGGTCCGGATCCTGGCGCCGCTGGTTGTACAACAAGCACAGCACTCCCAGACGCCGGTTCGGCTCAGCCTCCACGCCGGACACAAAGTCCTTGAGCTCGAAGATCGGCAGCGGCTCGTCGTCCTGCTTCTCGCGGCGCGCATCGTACTCGCTGCGGCGGGCAGGGTCGGACAGCACATCGTAGGCCGCATTCAGAAGCAGGAACTTCTCGACGTCCCCCGTCTTCGGATTATCCGGGTGAAAACGAGCGGCCATGATCCGGTAGACGCGATAGATGGTCTCGGCTTCGGCCTGCGCACCGATCTGCAGCACGTCGTAATAATCGGGTTCTTCAACTTCGGGTCCGGCTTCGTTCTCTGTCGTGGCGGGGCTGCGCACAAGCCTGATACTCTGGGTCGCGCCGTTTCGGGTGCTCTGCCGGACGAAGTATTTTTCCGAACGGGACCCGTCCCGGGATTCGATCATCACGACGCTTCCGGGACGGATCGAATCGAGGCGCTGGAGGGCCATTTCGCCGCCGGGGACAGCCGATCCGGAACTGTCCATGGGGAGGCCGGCCTCGGGCGGATCTGTCGCTGACGTTGGATCGCCGGCGTCCATCAAAGTCTCTTGTTCCAGCGGCACGCTATTCTGCATTCCGGTTTTCTCGAGTGACTGGCGCCTTGTTGGCGGGTTTAGACTAATGATAATCCGGGGTCCGGCGCCTGACAATGGCCGGTGGTACTATGACCTATCCCCGTACAATAAAGTGCGCGTGAGAGTTATCGATTAGCCTTGCCAATCGACATCGTGGACTTGTTATCGACCGGGCGCCGGCGCCATGAGATTCGCGTCTCTAGAACACCCGGCGCTTGAGACGCTCCAGGGTGAATTTGGCGGTGTCGGCGACCGCCATCACCGCCATCACACCGGCTTGCACCGGGTCGGTAACAACCAGGTCGGCCGCATCGGGGACGCTGCCCGCCATGTTCAGGCTGATCACCAGCAGGCCCTGCTCGCGAACCTCGCGGACCGCGGTTTCGATTTCGCCGCCCATCAACGATCCGGCCAGCACCAGCGCTTTGGCGCGCGGCAATCGGGCCACGGCGCGGACGGCATCGGCCAGCTTTTGCTCGCCCACCAGCGGAACCGTGTCCACCGAAATATGTTCGCCGCGGATGTTGTGGCGGTCGGCTTCGGAGACGGCGCCTATGGCCACCTGCCCCACCTGCGCGCCGCCGCCCATAATGATGATGCGCTTGCCGTATACGGTCTGGAAAGTCTTCACGATCTCGACCGAGCGCACGATCGGAAGGGCCCGCAGTCCCTCGATCAGCGGATCCACTTCTCCCGGCAGAATCACCTCGAAGTACGTGCGGGCCTCTTCGGGCCGGTTCGCCAGAATCTCGACGGAAGTGATATCGCCCTGGTGCCGCGCAATCACGCCGGTCAATTGGTGCAGCACACCGGTGGTGCCGACTGCGTGAACCACCAGGCCGATCGTCCGCTTCTCCATGATCTCCTAGTGTAACTGGCAAGCAGGCCGGTCAGAGCGGTGACGCAAAGGATGTAAACAAACGGCTGCGCCGGAGGCGGTCCCGCGTACTCCGGCGTACAATGCGGGTAAGGTAAGATCCGTCCTGGCTAGACTGGTAAAGCGTTTTCGTGCCGGTAACGTTTCCGGAATCGGGGCCCTGCAGGCGAATCGTAACGAGGTAGACACATGCGGAGATCCGTCTTTCCATCGCGGCTGTTTCCCGCGGCTCTCTTATCGGTCGGGCTACCGCTTTTTTGTGTCTTGACGGATTGCGCTTCGCTTGTATGGGGACAGTCGTCCACGACGCGGTCCGAACCGGCGCTGGAAACCAGAGGGCAGTGGGAAGGCACCATCGAGGCCGTGATTTCGGACGATTTTGCGCGGGCTCGCAGCAGTACTCGCTGGTACCTGAATACCGGGCAAGAACGGATCGAGATGTCCTTTGCGGACCAAAAGCCCCGCCGGACTGGAATCCACGTGCGCGTCGATGGGATGAGGTCGGGGAATCGCCTGGCAGTCACGGGTTTCCAGGAAGAACCGTTGGCCGCGGCGGGATCGGCGATGGCGCCGACCTGCACGACGACCGGTCCGCAAAATATCGCGGTGCTGATGCTGACCATGCCTTCCAACCCGACATTCCCCGCGGCTTATACGCAAGCCAGTCTGCAAGAGGCCTTCTTTGGAAGCCCCACCGACTCGAGCGACCTCCAGTCTCTGAACGGGTATTGGAAAGAAATGTCCTATGGTCAGACTTCGGCCACGGGACAGGTATTTGGGCCGTTCGCATTGAGCCAGAACTACACCTATGCGACGCAAGCCGCATTAGAGGCGGCCGCGATCAATGCGGCTGACTCGACGGTTGACTTCACCCAATTCACCAGGATCGCCCTGGTGTTTCCAATCCAATCCTGGGGCACCACTTCCGAACCGGCGGCCGCCGATGACACGGTAGGCTGCGCGACGATCTCTTCTCCCAGCAAGGGCAGCCTTCCCGCGTCGATCGGGTGGCTGCCGGCGTTCCCCAACACTTCTCCGCCGGTCGCCATCTACGCGCACGAATTCGGCCATGCCCTCGGCCTGAATCATTCGAGCTCCGACGACTACGGCACGGTACCCATCGGCCCCTTGGACGAAGCCGGCACGCTCTCGGAGTATGGCGATCCATTCACCATCATGGGCGGTTCGGGCGTGGGCCAATACGCGGCCGAACACAAGAGTCTGATATTGCACTGGCTGAATCCGGGCGACTACCTGGAAGTGACTGCGAGCGGCAACTTCACGCTGCAACCGCTCGAATCCACTTCCGACCCTCGCGGCTTGCGAGTGTTGCGCGATTCGTCGAGCAGCGCCTGGCTATGGCTCGAATACCGCCAGCCAATCGGCGCGGTGGATACCGCATTGCAGACTGCGTATGGCAACGCGCCTTTCAACGGGGCCCTGGTTCGCTACGAGGATCCGAATCTCGACTCGCCTGAGCACACTTACCTGTTGGACTTCGACGCTGTCTCGGTCCCGAACAACTTCACTCAATCCGCGCTCACGCCGGGATCGTCCTGGTCCGACCCGTATTCCCCGCTGACGCTCAGCGTTGGAAGTCCCGCCAACGGGGCGCTGCCCGTCACTGTCGGCTACAGTCAGCCGTGTGCGAGCTTGCAATACTCCGCGGCCACCTTCCCCGCGTCCGGCGGTTCGGGGACTATCACGGTGTCGGCGCCCGGGAACTGCGCATGGAGCGCATCGACCGCGTCGAGTTGGATCGCCTTCACGGGCGCCACGTCCGGGTCCGGCAATGGAACCGTTCCATTCTCCGTTGCCGCCAATTCGAGTCCGAATCAGCAGGATGGATACATCGCGGTCGGGCGGCAGAGCACGCGGATCATCGAGCAGGGCGCCAGATGGACGGTGCTGAGCGTCAACCCGAGCTTCGGGACCGGAGCCACGGGCCAGTTCACCTCCACGTTCTACGATGTCAATGGTTACCAGGACATCTACGGTCTCTCGGTGACCTTCTCCGGTTCGCCAAATTGCTCTATCTATGTCTTTCCCAGCTACGACGAACTCTATCTGCTGGGAGATCCGGGAACAACTAACCCGGCGCCAATCTTAGTAAGCAGCCCCGGCAGCACCGCCAGTAACAGCGTTTGCTCCATCTCTTCTACGGGAAGCTCGATTACCGGATCGGGCAACCAACTCGTGGTCACACTCGCAGTAAGCTTTCTCACTCCGTTCGGCGGCTCACACCGCATGGCAGCTTTTACGTTCGACAGCGCCGGAGACACATCTCCCACCGTCCCAGTCGGAACGTGGACCGTGCCGGTCGCCGCGATACCGTCGGTGCACATCGATTCGCCGGCCCCGGGTGCAACGGTTTCGGGTACCGTGTCCGTCTCCGGCTGGGCGATCGACAATGCTTCGACAATTGGGACTGCGATTAGCGCCGTGCAGGTGCTGGTGGATGGCACGGTGGTGGGCACGGCTACTTACGGAGTCAACCGGCCGGACGTGTGCGCGGTTTACCCGGGCCGTCCCGGCTGTCCTAACGTGGGGTTCACTTATTCCCTGAACACGGCGGCGCTGGCGCTTGGGTCTCACACCATCGCGGTTACGGCCACGGATTCGGCCAGCCCTCCGGACACCGGTTCGGCGAGCGCAACGGTCACGGTTACAGCCCCTGTCGTGATACCGTCGGTGCACATCGATGCGCCGGCCCCGGGCGCGACCGTTTCGGGTACCGTGTCCGTCGCCGGCTGGGCCATCGACAATGCCTCGACTGTGGGGACGGCGATTGGCGCCGTAGAGGTGCTGGTGGACGGAACGGCGGTGGGCGCGGCGACTTACGGAATCAACCGGCTGGACGTATGCGCGGTTTATCCGGGCCGTCCCGGCTGTCCCAACGTGGGGTTCACTTATTCCCTGAACACGGCGGGGCTCACGCTCGGATCTCACACCATCACGGTTACGGCCACGGATTCGGCCAGCCCTCCGGACACCGGTTCGGCGAGCGTGACGGTCACGGTCACCGCCCCTGTCGTGATACCGTCCGTCCACATCGATATGCCGGCTTCGGGTACGACGGTTTCAGGCATGGTGACGCTCGCAGGCTGGGCCATCGACAATGCCTCGACGGTGGGAACCGCAATCAGCGGCGTGCGGGTGCTGGTGGATGGAACGGCGGTGGGCGCGGCGACTTACGGAATCAACCGGCCGGATGTATGCGCGGCTTATCCGGGCCGTCCCGGCTGCCCCAATGTGGGATTCACATACTCGCTGAACACGGCTGGGCTCACGCTCGGATCTCACACCATCACGGTTACGGCCACGGATTCGGCCAGCCCTCCGGACACCGG